>CAYIUD010000011.1:4799-11358 GCA_964366265.1 uncultured Pseudomonadales bacterium
CTCATCATAAATTACAAAATCTCTTCTTAATCCAATTTCCTCACCATACAACCGTAAAATCTTTGCGCTAAAAGCATGAAATGTCCCTGCAAAACCAATTTTTCTCCCTATCAACTTTTCTACTCGATCGCGCATTTCTCCCGCCGCCTTATTAGTAAACGTCAAAAGTAGAATCTTCTCTGTTTCAACTCCTTTTTCTGCACCCAGCCAGGCCACCCGATAGGTAAGCACCCTGGTTTTCCCCGACCCCGCCCCTGCCAACACCAACAACGGGCCATCATCATGGGTCACCGCCTTTAATTGTTCTTCATTTAGTTCTGCTTGCCAGTTGTATGAGTTCATAACACAGTTCAATTTAACACCCCTGCCTGTTAAACTCTAGGTATTACTGAGCCCTTAGCTCTGGAAACTGACCACTGATATGACCTACTACATCGCCAACTGGAAACAAAACCTCACTCTTCAAGAAGCCCAAAACTGGCTCACTCATTTTCCTGGTCAAACCACCGAAAAGAAAAAAATCATCATTGCTGGCTCTTTTCTTCATCTCCCCATTCTCACCGGACAACAAAACATCATTCCTGCCATTCAAGACATCTCCCCTTACGAAAATGGCCCCCACACTGGCCAGATCGGTGTCCAGCAAGTTAAAGATTTGGCCCAGTTTTGTCTTGTTGGTCACTCCGAATCTCGCAAAGAACTTGGTATCACCGATAGCGAAGTCGCCCAAAAAGTTCGTCTCCTCCTCAAAGTCAACATTACCCCCATTGTCTGCTTGGATCAACCGTATCTAGAATCTCAAATCCGCACTCTTCAATTGGAACTTCTCGAACTAAAAGACCTAATTTTTGCTTATGAACCCGCCTCCGCCATCGGCTCGAGCCAACCAGAAACACCGGCCAGGGCTAACGAAATCGCCTTTAAAATTCTTAACTTATCCCACAACCGATCCCTCCCCATTCTCTATGGCGGCTCCGTTGATCATCTCAATATCGCTGATTTTCTTACCCAGGAATTTCTCTCTGGTGTTCTGATCGGTTCAGCCTCTCTCGACCCGGGAGAGTTTGCTAAAATTACCGAGCAAGGATAATTTCCTTAGCTGATTTTAACCAATTTTTTGTGACCAAAATTCTTTTTTTTTCCAAGATTAGACGGCACCTTTCTCGTTATCAGCGAGAGATCAGGTTTGTCATTCTTTCTGCCCTAATCTATTTTCTCATCCTTTTTCTCTATTCCTTTCTGCCTCCAATCATCAAGTTTGCCCAAACCTTTCTACAAGGGCCTGGTAGTCTCATTTCCTTTACCCGTGATCCGCTAGAAACTCTTCATTCCACCAACAACCGCACCAATCTCCTCCTTATGGGCATGGGCGGGGCCGGTCATGAAGGCGCTCTCCTCACCGACTCGATGCTAGTTCTCTCTTACAATCATAATACTAAGGTTATCCACCTCATCTCACTTCCCCGTGACCTCTGGGTTGACTCACTCAAAACCAAAATTAATGCCGCCTATTACTATGGCGAACAAAAACAACCCGGTGGGGGGTTAATCCTCGCCAAATCTGCCGCCACCGAACTCACTGGCCTACCCATTCACTATGGTTTTACTATTGATTTTGCCGGCTTTGAAAAAGCCATCGATCTTATCGGCGGTGTCAACATTAACATCGAACGCTCCTTTGACGATTACCAATACCCCATTCCGGGTCTAGAAAATACCTATCCCGAGTCACTCCGTTACGAGCACCTTCGCTTCGAAGCCGGCCTCGAACATATGAATGGCGAACGTGCCCTCAAATTTGTCCGCACTCGTCATGCTGAAGGTGATGAAGGTACCGACTTCGCCCGTTCCCATCGGCAACAATTAGTTCTTCTTGCCTTCAAAGATCAACTTGTCTCCACCCAAACCCTTCTCAGTCCGCAACGCCTAAGCGAACTCATTGATCTCTACAGCCAATACACCAACACTGATATTGTCGGTACTGAATATACTGCCTTTGCTCGACTTGTTCTCCTCCTCAAACGTGACCAAATCAAATCAATTACCCTTTCCACTGGCGATGAAAAAACCAACGAACTCGGCATTCTCGAAAATCCTAAAAATCGTAACCCATACCAAGGACAATATATTCTCATCGCCCGCGACGGCAACTGGAACGCCCTCAAACAATACATCCAAAACGAACTAAACAATTGACTGTCATTCCGACCGTAGTGGAGGAGTCCTTTTTAACTGTATTATTTTCGTATCACCACTTTCGAACACCACTTTACCCAACTTAGCCAACTCGTTTTCATCTATTTGGTATGATTCTCTCTCCCTCTCTCCCACAAAAATATATCTGACTTTATAACCTTCAAACAACGACCTAGCTTGTTCACTCATTGGATCCTGATACATAACCAGCACCTCCTCAGTCCTCTTTCCTGGTATCTCAAATCCTCCCCGCCACAACCACTCATGTACCCGCCAGCCCAACACTGTTGGTAACCCGCTAAAAGCCGACACTCTTCCAAAATTAGTGTAACTTTCTCCCACCGCTTCCAACACTACTTCGCCATCATTAGCATTCTCTCTCAACCATTCTACCGCCATATAATCACCTGGCGACGCACTCCTCATCCATCTTTCTCCATCCAATCCAACATAATCTTTCATCTGACCATAATATCCAGGATAGGCAAAGAATGAAAAACTTATCGCACCAATCACCCCCACAATAACCAACGACCCAACCACCAACTTAGCCTTCACTTTTTTCAACATCGTTATCAATACCCCAATCACTATCGACATCAGAATCAAAGCCTGATAAGTCAACTTGAACATCGTATTCGCTCGCGGATGGCTGGGATAAATATCCTTCACATAGACAAACTCCGGCAAAACGATCAACATCCATGCTGTCACCACCACCGCTACCACCAACCAGTTTTTCTGCTTCCTTCCCACCGCCCAAACCAAAGCCAATCCTGACAAAAAAACGTGTCCCGTCCACAAAATCAACAAATCCTTAATTTGTGAGTGCTCCTCAACCATTCTCATTCCCTGGCTAATCGGCACAAAGTTCTTCCACCACGGCATTGCTACCAACACCAAACCAATTAGACCAATCACTATCGTCACCAACAAATCCTTCCAGCCAATCTTTTTACTTGACCACAACATCAATCCCAATATTCCCGCCAATAAACCATAAACCAACACATCCCAAGTGTTAGTCATCGTCATCATCCCCAAAACAACACCCATACCACCCGCCCACTGCCACTTCCTCTTTTTTATCTCTTTCACCCAACCAGCTAACAACAGTAAAAACAGCAATACGATCGGCAATCCCCACAAATGAGCGTGCAAATCACTCACCACAAAACTATATGCCGGAAACTCATGGATCGTATTCGGAATAAACCTAGTAGCGCTCGCATACCAATACCCTTCCCAACCCTTATGATTAAACCAATACCAAGCTGTGTGACTATTTCCTCCAAAAACTACCAGTACCGAACCAACCAAACTTCCAAATACTTCCTTAAATCGTAATTTTTGCGACCCTTTTTTATTTACTCGAGCCACATTAATCACCACTGAAAACACCTGGGCCAACACCAACCCCATTAACCATCCCAGCAATAGATTGTATCCATAGGCCGTCCTCATTCCCCACAGCCTCATCATCACTGATCCCAAAAAATGCCCAAAACTGTAATAATTAATCATTCCTCCCGCCAGCCAGATATCTGATGCCGGCAGGGTCGGGGAGTGTGAATAAGCGTTCATAAAACCCGCATCCATAAATTTCTCCAGATCCAAAATCGCTGGATTGTATCCTCGCATCAATATCATCCAAGTTAAACCAACCACAAACAAAACCTCCTCAATCAGAATCACCCGCCACCTTTCTTTCCAGAACTTTCTCACCTTTCGCCCTTTTTTTACCACCAAATAACCGCTCCCAATAATTACCCCCACTCCCACAAGTATCACCCCAATCTTGGTGTTAACTCCTGCCCCTGCATGAGCCATCATCCATACCACCAGCCCAATCACCAGCCAGCCTACCACTCTCCCAAACGCCCATCCTCCATCAACAAATTTTTTTCTAAAAGCCAAAACCACTACTCCACCAACACTTAACTGCAACAACAGTCCCATTAGCCAAACATTAAGCCCAAGCAATAAATTAACACCCATTCATTTATCCTAATCCATCTTTAATCGATAACACTTCCCTCGCCACCCTTACCCCCAACTCGACCGCATAATTTGTCCCCCTATCCCATGGATACACCATGCTCATATTCGCCAAATAAACCCCCGGCATCCCCGTCTTCATCACTGGCATCTCTTTAGAATAATTCACCGGAAAAACTGGTTGAGCAAAGGGAGACTGGAATTTCCAAGTCCTCCCCACCCAACTTTTTCTTAAATCAGGATTTATTTTCCTCAAAAACGGCCAAAACAACTCCAACAATTGCTTCTCATCCATTTTTAGTCGCCTGTCACCTTCCTCCAAATAATTCCCGACATACACCACCCTTTTCCCTCCATAGTGTCGTTTGCCTATCAATCTCGTTTGTTCTACTACTACCAAAAACGGCCACTCTTGTTCCAAAATGTTCAACCAATAACTCGGCATCAAACTTTCATTTAACTCCAAAATCAATGTCTGCCCCCAAAGATATTCAATTTCTGGTTGTCTCACTACTTCGGCACCAACCATTCTCTCCATCGATGGGGCTGGTACTGTCAAAATCACTTTATCAAATTCCTCCCCATCTACGCTTACCATCTCCTTCTTCCCCTTTATTTTATTTATCTTTACTCCCAACCTTGTTTCCCCGCCTTTTTTCTCTACATACTCGGCCATTCTCTCCGCCAATTTCTCAAATCCTCCCTTAAAATAACCCAGCCTTTTCGTCCGCTTATATATCCTTGCCCAAAACCAGGCCATATTTACCTGATCAACTTTACTTCCAAATTTTGCCATCAATAACGGCTTCCAAATTTTTTTATAACCTTCTTTACCTACCAATCGCGGCAACATCTCCACTACTCTATATCTCTCAAATTTAATCCCTGTAGTTAGTGGAGCCACTTTCAAAATTGCCAATCCTATTCCCATTCGCATCCTCCCAAACAAACTCAACTGTCTATATCTCAACAACGCCAGGGGAGAATCTAGCTCCGCCGTTACCCCATCCTTCCACGTCTCCGTTTTTGGATTAACCAAAAAAACTGGCCAATCCACCTTCTTCGCCATCTCTATAATCGCCTTATCATTTGCAAACACATGGTGATAATATTTTTCCAATGACCACGACCAACCACTAGGCCTAAATCCTCCCGCCAATCCGCCCCACCTATTTTCCGCTTCATAAACCACCACCTTCATTCCTACATCAACCAACTCTATTGCCGCCGCCAGCCCGGTAAAGCCACCACCAATAATCGCCACTTTCATGAAGCTATTCTAATTGTCATTCCGAGCGAAGTCGAGCGTCTATCTTAGTTAAAATGCCAACAATATTCCCGCCAACAACATCATCACCCCTGTCGCCAAAATTGCCAAAGTGGGCAAACTGAAACCAGCATCCGGCAACGCCGACGGACTCGCCGCCAATGTTGTTGTTGTGCCAGAAGCCACCGTTGTTGTCGCCGTCGCCGTTGTCTGACATACACAATCAGTCCTACTCGAACAGTTTTGATTTCTACATATTCCTCCCGAGCAAATCAACCCACTACTACAATCAGTATTTGCCTGACAACTCTGACCGCATGAAACTGCTACCGTCGCTGTTCCTGTCGGTGCCGCTGTTGCCTCTGTCACCACTTTTGTTTCTGTTGGCGCTACCGTCGCTGTTCCTGTCGGTGCCGCTGTTGGACAGGTACAACTTGTCCGCCCCGAACACTGCGAATTTCGACACTTTCCACTGACACAGGACAGACCAATTAAACAATCACTATTCGCGTTACAACCCAAATTACAGGCCACCCGGCAGGTGCAGTCTATCTGGCCAGTGCATTGCGGGTTTCGGCACTTTCCATTCACGCACGACCTCCCTGCCGCACAGTTAGCAGTTGAAATGCAAGCCTGATTACACGCCACATTATTAATGCAATTGCAATCTGTCTGCCCACCACATTGAGAATTCCGACACTTTCCACTTATACAAGATAAACCAGTTACACAATCACTACTCGCGTTACAACCCAAGTTACAGGCCACTTTACAAGTGCAATCTGTCTGCCCTCCACATTGCGGATTCCGACACTTTCCACTTACACATGACAAACCTGTCGCGCAACCGCTATTCGAAGTACAGGCTTGATTACACGCCGCCAAAGCAATTGTACTCGTTGCTGGACACACACAATCCGTCTGCCCGCCACATTGAGAATTCCGACACTTTCCACTGATACAAGACAACCCAACCACACAATCACTATTCGCGTTACAACCCAAGTTACAGGCCACCCGGCAAGTACAATCCGTTTGTCCTTTACATTGCGGATTCCGGCATTTTCCTTCAAAACAGGTCAAACCGGCGTTGCAATT
>CAYIUD010000012.1:0-928 GCA_964366265.1 uncultured Pseudomonadales bacterium
AGTAAAAAGGGGATAAGAACCGGAAAGAAATAACCAACTTGGCCCGTGGAATGACGTAGAATGGCATCACCTCTTAAGAAGAGCCAATCAGGAGAAAAAAAACTAAGGTAATTGTGGGTAAAGATCGTAAGATTGGCAGTGACTTTGTTATAAGCTAAGGGGGAAATTTGTTTAGGATTGGTAAAAAGAGTGAAAAGGCCTGGTTGGGAAAGCCAAGATAGGCCGCGTGATTGATTGGTGTCGTGGATCGTGTTGGGATCACGCCAAATAGCAAGATCGACTCCCCGACTGTTAAGATTAAAACCTTGGTATTTGAAAAAGAAAATACAGAGAATAACGACACCTAAACCTAGAATGATGAAAGGCAATTGTTGTCTTTGTTTTTGATTTAAAGCTTGTGAAGCAAAATACAGGATTAAAAGTGATATAAAGGGGGCAATTAAGATGATTGTTGGATAGTAAAAAGCGGCCAGGCCTAAAAAGAAAAGAGAGTAAAGATAATGACGTAATTTTTTGGCACTGAGAAAGTAAAAACAAGAGAAACAGGTAAGCGAAACAATAATGGGAATGTGAACGTGACTGATGCGGCCAATTAAAAAAGACCAAGGTAAAATGGCCGTTAGGAATGCTCCAATTAGTGCGATTGAGAGATTAGATTTGTGTTTAACTTGCGTAAAAAAGAGAAAAATTGCCAAGGGGATCAATGACGAAAAGAAGGCAGCAGCGGAACGAGCGCCAAGAGGATTAAGCCCCAAAATAGTCGTGAAACTTAGGAGGTTGTATAGGTAGATTTGGATTATTGAATTGGGGCTAAGATTTGGATGTAGAACTGATAAACGCATAAGGTATTGACCAGTGGTTTCGTCGATATAAAGTTCATGTAGATTGAGATTTAGGCTATAAAAACGTAAAAAAAAGCCAAGAAGAA
>CAYIUD010000012.1:938-11223 GCA_964366265.1 uncultured Pseudomonadales bacterium
TAAAAAGAGAAAAATGTAAGTTTGCTTACGCTTCATGATTCGATCTTAGTTGAAAAACTGGTTGGAGTCGATGGTGATAGGTGATTTGGTTGGAGTTGGGGCTTGGGTCGAATGTGGATAAAAAACCTCTAAGTTGTGGTTGTGGTAAAAAACTTGGAACATGTTGCTACCAGAAATTGCGTGGTCTATCTGAATGGTTGTCTTTTCATTGGTGAAAATAAAATTGGTATTTGAGGTGATATCAGGATAATTATTCTGGAGGTGTTTATAAATTTGGCGGGAAAGGTTGGCTCTTCTGGTTGAGTAGTCACGGGTGTAGGTCAAACGGTTCATTGATAGATTAAAAATCAGGAAAACGAGAAGAAGAAGGATGCCAAGTTTGTGTTTGACGGTGACCTGAGAGATAAAAAGGGCAAAGCCGAACAAGGGCAAGCCGAGTTCCAGAGTGAATTTGTGTTGGGGGAGAAAAATGACGGGTAGTAATGTGATTAGAAACCAAAAACCAGCAAAAAGAGTTAGTTGGTTGAGTTTTTTGAAGTGCCTAATGGTGTTTAGGATTAAAAGAGAAATTGTTGATAAAAGGCCAATTAAAATGAGATACGAGTAAATAGGATAGTCAGTAAAAAAACGAGGGATAACCCGGAATCCACCTCCAAGGTAATCAACAAATAACTCGGGGGCACCTAAGGTCCAAATGACGTACCACATCAAGGTGTTGAGGGTGGTTTTTGGCGAAAAGTTCCAAACGTAAGTATCGCCTTGGGTTAAACCAAAAACTTGGAGGCGAAGATAAAGATAAAGGCTAAGAATTAGGAAAAAGGGTAAAAGTTTTTTGATTTTTAATTTTTGGTTAAGAAAATTAAGACCAACGAGTAAAAGGGGAATAATGACAGCAGTTTCCTTACTCATTAGGGCGAGAACGAAAAAAATAAGGGACCAGAAGTGTTTTTTTTCTAAATATTTAATCAGGCACAAAAGGGAAAAAATAACTAGAATAATTTCCTGAAAAGCAGAGAGAAAATAAATGCGGGAAAAATTGGTGACAGAAAAACTGTAAATAAAAGTAGTAATCAGGGCCTGGTTTGCCGATTTGGATAACAAGAAACTTAGTTGATAAACCAGAAAAAGACTAAAGGCAAAACAAATGAGGACGAAGAAATAATAGGGAATTTGATTTAAGCCAAAGAGTGACTGGAAAATAAAAAAGAAGAGTTGAGTTGGGATTGGTCGATAGAAAGAGGCGGATTGAAGAGTGGAAGTAAATTTAAAAAAGTTTAGAAATTGAGAAAAGTTTTCAATTTGAGACAAGCGAAGGTGAAACCAATCGTCAGCAGAAAAAAAATTGAAAAGAGATGGAGAGAAAAGAAGAACTGAAAAAACGATGATTAGCTCTAACGTTTTTGCTTGGTTTATTTTTTTTGCGCTTTGATGAAAATATGCCAACATAGATTGGGGTTAATTTTTTCAATCATTTTGTAAAGAAAAAAATTACTAGGTGTTGGAATGACATTGGTTACCCTGAAACCATGATATTCGGCGAGGCTTTTCATGGTAGGAACAGTAAAATAGCGAATGTGGCCGACACTTGGAGCATCAAAGAGATTGATTTCAGAATAATTCGAAACTTCAATGAATGGGTTTTTGCCTAAGAGTAGAAGAATTCTTCTACCTAAAGAGGCGATGTTTGGGGTAGCAAAGATGATGTATCCTTTTGGCTTAACTAATTTAGACACATTTTTCATAAATTGGTCTGTTTTAAAGATATGCTCAATGACGTCGGTAAAGATCACATAGTCGTATTGTTTATGAATAGGCCAGTTTTGGTTATTTAGGTCAAAAGTATATTTTTTATTTAAAGATTTTGCTTTTTCAAGATTTTTGTCTGAGATATCGGTTCCATCGACAATACAATTTAAGTTTTTCTTGAGAAATGACCCGATCCGCCCATCGTAGCAACCGAGGTCTATAACAGAGCTATTCGGCTTGACTAACTTTAAGAGGAGATCATATTTTTGATCAAAGAAACCATCTTCCATTGAAGATGAGTTGTAAAAATCTTTGGTGTGATTGGCGGTTTTTTGGTTCATTTAATTAGTTCGTTAGTTTGAAGATCGTAGTAGTCGAGGTGAATGGTATCACTTTCTTTACCGTAAAAGTCGATTATTTTTACCTCACCAGTTTTGGTTTTGGTCGGATCGGCTTGGAAGATGATCCGTCTGTCTGTCCATGAAAGAATCATGTGTTCGACGTCGTTGATATATACTCTACCCTTAAAAGGCATTTCTCGGAAGTTGCGACCAGTAATTTTTACTTCGTCCCAAAGAGTGGCTCTTTTGGGGGAAACAGAGTAGAGAATAACATCATATTTGTAAGCAGTGGTTGCATTGAAAATAATATTACTGGTTTGGTAATTCAAAATCAGCAATAAAATAGCTAGGATTGTTTTTGCACGTAGATTTTTTTTGTATTGGAAAAGAACAAAGGTAACTACAAAAATTACCAAAGCGATGGTTAGGTACTGGCCAGTTCCTTTCCAAAAAATATCTTGCTGATTGGATTGATAAAAATCTTCGTAGAATTGACGATGACTTTTAATTTTGTAGTAATTTAGCCAAACTAACCAAGAAAAAATAAAATAGGGTCCGTATTTGTGGGATAATTTTAATAATTTAACGGATACAAGTACGGTGTTTGCAACAAATTCTGAAGTTGCTATGTAAGTTTTTGACATTGGCTCACTTAGTTTGTAAATGATTAGAGCAAGAAATTTTTTACCGACTGTTTTCTTGGCGTAAACATAGCCAGCTGAAATAACAATTTCTCCAATCGCGACAAAGTAAATGAATTTTAGGGTATTATGCCATTCGAGATATAGATTTTTCCAAAAAGTTTTAGGTGAAACTGTTTTAATTTGCCAATAGTAAACATATATTTGCTGCATGGTTGCTGAGATAAATAGAAGAAAAGCGTAAATGGCAGTTTTTTCTGCTAGTAAGGAACTTTTGAAAACCCAAAAAAGCGGAATTAGACTTAGAAACCCTAATCCTAAAATGGCTGAGACTTTGTGGTGGATTTTAAATTTGATCATAGGCAATATCCAGGCAAAACCAATAGCGAGTGGGAAGAAACTCTTAGTTGTTTCACCAACTAAAAAATCAAGAAAGATTGAGAAGACAATAATCAGGATCGGGATCATGGGACTATAACCAAACCAGGTGAAGACAAGGTAATAAAAAAGTGGCAAGAAATAAACGAAAATAGTTGACAAGACTCCCCGATCGCCAAAGATACTCACGAATTTATTGACTAAAAAATAAACCAAGTCCTTGGGGTTTTTCAATAAAAACTCTTTGGTATAAACATGTTTACTGACAAACGAAGGGAACCTACCACTGAGTCCAATAGCATTGTCTTTTGTCCCATCAAGGGAAACTATTTCAAAATAATATGTTTTTCCTTTTGAATTTTGGATTAAAGGGAAACCGAAAGGGAAAAGTTTATCATCCCGAAATTGATCAACTTTGTATTTGGCTTGGTAGTACCATTCATTACTGACACTTTCTTTGATTCTAAAAAGAAGGGTATCTTCATTTATTCGGTTAGAGGTTTTGAAACGAATTGAAATGGTCCCAAGATTAGGATATTTGGATTTAAACTCTCCGGTAATAAAATCATTGCGTAACATTTCTGAAGAACTTGAAAATTTGAGTGCGCTGGCAATGTGACGACCATCGAGAGAGGTTAAACTGAAGTCTTCATCTTGCAGATATTTATGGATTGAAAAAATCCAGAAAACAATGAGCAATAAAATGATTAGCTTGTGAAAAGTTGTGTATATTTGTTTTTTCATTTTTGTTTGAAAATATGTTTAAGGTTGTCAATCAAAATTATTATTATTGAAAGGGTGGCGAAAACGATGAGGATGGCTAAATGGGTGATGAATTGCTTTTGGGGGGTGTATTCAATGATTAGATCTAGGTCTGATGCTGAGTCGATAATCCAACCATTGGAGAAGCCATTAGTTAAGATGTGTTCCGCGTTTAACTTTGATCCATCTTTATTAAAGATTTTCCAATTTTGGTTGAATTGTTCGGTGAATTGAAGAAGAAATAGACCTTTAGGATTATTAACTTTAACTAAATACCTCGTTGGATTGATTTTAGAGAAGGAGGTTGCAGGAGAAACTAGAGTGGGGATTTCTTTTTTGGCAATAAACACGTCTCCTGGTTGGAAATTAACATTCGCCAATATCGAAGTGTAATTAGTATTTCGGTTCAACTCTGCGAAATGTACCTTCTTAGGAGAGTATATTTTTTCAGTCCTTAATCTGTCCGGGACTTTGTAAAGCACTAGTGCAGGTAAATCAACAAGTTCGGAATACAGACTGTCTCTGATGGCACTATCAGGTTCTTTATTTGTAATTTTTTGAAGGTATTCACTGGAAAAATTGCCAAACTCTTTTTCTTTGATAACACTTAGAGCAAGAAGTTGATTTGCTTGTTTGGGTGTTAATTTAGAGGTGGTGTAACGCCAGTCAAAATCATTTTCTTGGATAATATAGTCGGCACCCATTAGGCCAAAGTATTTGTCAATTGGTTTATGGGCTTGAAAATCTTCATAGAAATTTTTTAGAATTGGGTCATAATATGATCCTGAAGGTAATGGTAATCTAAGAACGTTATTATCGTTATATAGAAAATTTATAGACATATCGTCTCCGGAACTAAACCCTTTGGGCCAGTTCCAAGCTCCACCATATGAAACATTGGGGGTAGCTAAAATCCGAGCGTCTTTAAGATTTTGATTGGCATAGGTCTCGAGGTCTAGCCAATATTGTGGAATTTCGATTCTTAAAGTTCGAGAGCTTCCGTTCCAATGATCCCAGACATGTTCACCAAGAAATGCCGGCTTTATAATAAGAAAAACTAAAATAGTAATGATGATAAAAATCAGAATCTTCTTGACTCCAATAAGAGTAGTTTCTAAATGAGTTAGAAAGAGATAAAACAAGACGGAAACAGTGAGAACATAAATCTCGGTAAATTTGGTAAAGGGTTCACGGAAAATTTTAAAGCCTGGTAAGTGATCGATCAAAAATTGGTAGATGTGACCTAATGGCGGGCGAGTTCCACTGACAAGCAATAAAGAAATAATTAATAGTAAGGAGAGATAAATTTGAAATGGTTTTTTTAGATCATTTTTTGAGTTGATAAAAGCTTGATAAAAAGCAAGAATAATAACCAAAAAAGTAAGAATAATAATAAAAGGATGGTCATAATAGACATTGTAAGGATAATAAAGATGAAGGAAATGGCCACTATACCAAGCCCATTGACCGATAAAGCGGAAATTATGAAAGAGCGTGCTAGCGTTAGTGGCGTCAAACCAGCTGCCACTGCCAAAGATGTTAGCTGAAATCGCTCTAAAGTAAGCCAGAAGTGGAATTATCCACCATAAGTTAACAAGGATAAAACTGCTTCCATATATAAATAGGTTAATGACTGTTGGTCGCTTAAGACGAGGTAGATTAAGAAAGAAATAAATAGCTTGGGGAATAAAAATTGTGGCTGAAAGAGCGGGATTGGCATTAATAGGTGAAAAGATGATCGATAAAAAAATTAATTTAGCAGAATTGACTAAATCTATTTTTTTACTTTCGAAGAGTTTAATGAAGTAATAAAGAGAAAATGGCAAATAAACCCCGTGCAACAAGGTGTAGTAGCCAAAAGGATTTAGGGAGGCAAAAGCATTGTAGGAGACTAGAAGAATTGCTGGGAAAAGAGCAAACCAAGAGAATTTCGATTTAAAAAGTGAGACTAGTTTGGCAAAAGCGACAAATTTAAAGAAATATAGGCAAAATAACATGACACGCTGGAGGGTGGCAGTACCAAGAAATCCAAATAACTGACTATATAACTGGAAGCCTAAAAGATTGGGAGTAATGAAACCCGGTGAACCAAATGGGGCATAGATATCCCAAATATATGGGTATATTTTAAATCTGGCTAGTTGTAAATGAGTATAACTATCGCCACCGGCAAGAATGTTTGTGCCTTTGTAAAGAAATTTTAGATGGATGAGTTCGATAACAAGGAGAAGAAACCAAAAAATGATTTTTACCAACTTGTCCTTTGCTGATATATTCGCTTCTTTAGCCATACCTAGATGAAGTTAGGAAGGCCGATTTGGAGAAATGTTCTAACCTTGTTAAATGGTGGTGTCATAATTTTAAGAATTTTGTAATCATTGACCATACGGCCAGATTGGATTCGTTTGCGTTCTTTCAGTGTATCCATAATATTGACTAAATTCCAGCTAATGGCTTTAAGCGTGATCTTAATTACAGGAAAGTTGCCAGTAAGAAAATACAGGATGATTTCCGCAATAGTTTGGAATAGATAGAGTAATAATATCCATGGTAAATTGATAAATTGGAAATTTTTCAAAATATTTCTTAAATTATTTTTTTCGACCTCAAAACGCCTTGATAGTGGTGCGATATGCCTAACCTGTTTTTGTTTTCGTGTTTGTTGACTCGAACCGCCACCGAAATGAATTAAGGCTAAATCTTTACAAACATCAATCTTCATCCCATACATCCAGGCGCGCCAACAAAAGTCAATATCTTCACTGTACATGAAGTAAGCCGGATCAAAACCCTCAAGTTTTAAATAATCTTTTTTACTGATCATTAAAGCACAGCCTTCAACAAAAAAAATTTTCTTGCCCCAGCCATGGACTGATAAAGGATCAATACTAAGTTTTTTGGAGTGGTATGGGTCGTGACCGTTAAAATCTAAAAGTCTTGGACCAACAATATTTGTCTTGGTTTTTTGTTTAAAGGTCAATAATTTTTCGAGGAAGTCAGGTTTAAACTTGGTGTCATTGTTGAGTAATAGAATTTCAGAACCGTTACTATGTTTTACACCTAGATTGTTGGCTTTACCAAAACCAAGGTTAATGTGACTCTTAATGACTTTTACTTTGGGGAATTTTTTTTTTAACCAACTGACGCTGTTGTCATTTGAATTATTGTCAATTACGATAATTTCAAAATTTTTATAAGTTTGTTTGCTAAGATCAATCAAGCTTTTCTTGAGCCAGTTTTTGCCATTCCAATTAGGAATAATGACGGATATTTTATTTTTTTCCATTAGATTTTTGTGCGGTGATTAGAACAAAATTATTAGTGAGCGCTGGAAAAGGGATGATCAAATGGAAAACCTCGGTGATGATTGTTCTCATTCCACCCAAGGATGTCGTTATGGGGATGTCGGGACGAATATAGCCAGAATTAACTTTAATATTCTGATAATGATGTTTTTTAAGAAATGAAACATAGGTTGAAGTGGAATGATCAATCTCATTGGGAGTAGCATAGCCACGACTAACAACAAAATTTTGGCCGAAAATTAGTTCAAAGAAATACCGAAAAATCTTACTTAAGGAGCCAATGATATTCTTGGAATTTGGCTCAATGATAATTATGTACGAACCGTTTTTGGCCCATTTTTGGAAATTTTTGAAAACAAGGTTGAGTGAAGGAAAATGATGTAAAACTAGGGCGCAAAAAATAACATCGAAGGTTTTTGCCATAAAAAGGTTCTTGCTTTCAAGATCACCGCAGATAGCCTTATATCTATTTTTGTTTTTATTTGCTCGCTTAACCATTTGAGAGGAGATATCAACGCCAATTATTTTCAATTCTTGACTAAATTTAAGTATTTGCTGGCCAAAAGTGCCACTGCCGCAACCAGCTTCTAAAGCCCTACCTTTTAGGTGGATTTCATGTTTTCTAAGGGTCTTTTTTATGTAGAGATAAAAGGATTTGGGGGCAGTCTCATAAACTTCTTTTTTGGCTAAGTTGTCAAATAGTTTAATCTCGTATTTCTTGATTTGTTTTTTCATTATACTGATATGTCTGTAGCTTTGTCAGTATATATTATCCTATTGATTTCACCAACCAAAAATCTTCCTGATGTTCTTTTCTTTGTCAAATTTCCTGGAGTGTTTAAGAACTCTGTTTCTATAGATCAGACGTTTCTTAGGATTGTTGAATAAATACTTGGCATATTTGGCTAAATCACTAGAATTTTCAATAATAAATCCTATTTTTTCATTGGTGATTTCGTCGATTAGAGCGTGTCCTTTTTTACTGATGACTGGCAAACCTAAGGCAAAGTATTCACGAATTTTTAAAGGCTCCCTGAATTCATTCCAGGAAACAGTCTGATTATTGCATTCAAGACCAATCGCAGAAGTGCTGATCTCTTCAAGTGTGTCTTTGTGAGTGGGTGTGTCTAAAAACTTTATCCGATTTAAAATGTGATATTTTTTTGCGGATTTGATGAGTTTTGTCTTGAAATTGCCGCGACCAATTAGTTTTAGACTAATGCCCTTGTGTATTTTTGATAGTTTCTTGACAGCTTCAAAAACAATTTGGAAATCAACTTGAGTTGGATCTGAGAAAACCATGACCAGCTCTTCTCTTTTTATTTCTGATAACTTTTTAATTCTTACTCCCTCTAGAATAGGTGAGTTGGGTAAATAAAGATTTTTTGAATTTGTTAATCCTTGTTCAGTTCTGACGTCACAAATTTTTTGACATGCAGATATAGAGAAGTCGCAATGGTTAATGGCGAAATGATCAAGATAGTTATAGATCTTGTTTAGGATTGGATTAGGGAAACGTTTAAATGAATAATCAAGAGTATAGAAATAGATGGTGTTTATTTTATTGAGTTTCTTAAAGATGTAAGCATAAAAAAAATTGAGTGGGTCGGCAGCAATAGCGATTGAAAATTTTGGAGACTTAAAAAGTGAAGCCATTGTGATCCCCAGATCAATTAGATATCTAAATGGATTGGGGAAGTTTTTGTGAAAATTAATACTAATGACCTTGGGATTGGTTATTGAATCGTAAAACGATATCAATGACCCATTTCCTTGGAAAATTGAATGTTGAATATAGATGATATCTTTTGTTTTCGTTTTTACAAAGAAATCAAGCAAGCTGTCAACAGGACCGTGTATTTGTTTATCATCACGATATTGTGTGTGTGTTAGAAGGAGAATTTTCTTTGAGTGATACTTCATTTTTAAGTAAAGACTTGTAATTAAAGTCGGAATATTTTGGTTTCCAGCCAATAATGGTTGAAATATCCGCTCGGGAAAACATTTGCTCATGTTTTCGATAAGGAACGGCACTAAAATCAATCTTGGAGGTTGATTTTAATTTTTTCTTTAAGTTTAGGATAACATTTTTGAGTTTAGTGATATTTCCGGAGCCGATTTGAAACTCTTGATATTTTTCGCCACAGTCATCTTCAAGAATCTTGGTCATGGCGTTAATACAGTCGTCGATGTAAACAAAATCAATTTCTTGTTCACCGAGGGACATGTCGAGATTCTCGTTATTTTTAAGTTTCTTGACGGCGAAGGGGATGAACTTAGATTCATCATCACCTTGGCCATAGACGTACTCCAACTTAAGGTTTTTGATTTGGATTCTGTCTTGATATTCTTTGATTAGTTTTCTGGCAATGTATTTGGTATAAGCGTAGTGATTTAATTTTTTATTAAGTGAAGTATCGATATTAAAATATGTTTTCACTCTCGCTTCACTTGCAAGGTCAATAAGCTTAATAGGGAAAACTACATTTGTTTCTATAAGTTCGGATAACTTTGATCCTTTTCGCCCGTAATCGGTGACAAAGTTAAAGACGTAATCAAAATTGTTTTTGATGAATATTTCTCTTAAATCAATTTTATCGAGATTGTAAATATTTACTTTATGAATTACAGACTTGATTCTTTTGGTATTGGAAGTTGAACGCTTAAGAAGCGTGATGTTGTATCCTTCTTGGACCAATTTTTTAGCAAAATGACTACCAATATAACCGGTGGCACCAGTGATAAGAATATGATTAACCATTCTGAATGATAAAATCATCAAAACTCTGAACGATCCAGTCAATCATTGGAGAAGTAATACCAGGATAAGTACCAATCCAGAAAGTATCATGCATGATTTTATCGGTGTTGGTTAAATCACCAACAACGCGATAATTTATTTTGTTGTTAATAAAGTATGGTTGTCTGATCAGATTTCCACCAAAGAGAAGCCTCGTACCGATTTTGCGTTCATTAAAGAAATTAAGAAGGTCTTCTCTTTTGAACTTGCAGTTGTCGGTAAGGGTGATCAATAGCCCAAACCAACTGGGGTCACTGTTGGGAGTCTTGTTAACTATTGTAAAATAATTGGAGAATCGGGTTAATTTTTCTT
>CAYIUD010000013.1:0-11148 GCA_964366265.1 uncultured Pseudomonadales bacterium
GAAAAACTTACTCTGAGCAACAGTAACCTGAGGAATAAGGTGTCCAGTTTCATCGACTGAATCAGTCATAGTGAGACCGTGTTTTTTGCCAAGGGTGGTGTCATCTTCACCAAAACCAGGAGCAATATGAACAATACCAGTACCTTCGTTTAAAGAGACAAATTCAGCCGAGTATATTTTGTGATCTTGTGTGTTAGTTGTGAAATATTGGTAGAGAGGTTCGTATTGCAGGTCAAGTAATTCATCACCAGGAAATTCGCGAGTAATTTTTGGATTCTTACTCCCTAGAACAGAGAGACGAGATTTGGCCAGAATCAAATTTTCGTTATCAAATTTGACTTCAATATAGGTTTCTTTGGGGTTAACGGCTAAAGCCATGTTGGAGGGTAGGGTCCAAGGGGTGGTGGTCCAGACAAGAATAAAGTTATCTTTGTTTTTAAGTTTAAATTTGACATAGACTGAAGGATCGATGACGTCTTTGTAGGTGTTGTCCATGGCGATCTCGAAATTGGAAATTGGGGTGGAGCAACGAGGGCAGAAAAGAGAGACGCGTTTGCCTTTATAAATTAACTTTTGGTCGTAAAGAGTTTTAAAAACCCAGAGAACAGATTCCATGTAGTCGGTGTCCATGGTCTTGTAGGCGTGTTGGAAATCAACCCAACGACCAATGTGGTCGATATACCAAGCCCATTCAACAGAGACATTGTTGACATAATCTTTGCAGGCGTCAACAAATTTATCGACACCCAAAGCTTCGATTTCACGCTTGCTGTTGATACCAAGTTGTTTCTCAACTTTATTTTCGGCAGGAAGACCATGACAATCCCAACCCCAAACACGAGGAACACGCTTGCCTTTCATAGTTTGAAAACGAGGAATGACGTCTTTGACAATACTGCCGAGGAGATGGCCGTAGTGAGGTAAACCAGTAATAAAGGGTGGTCCGTCGTAAAAAGTATAAGTATTAGCTGAGGAGCGATTTTCGATTGATTTTTGAAAAGTATTATTTTTTTGCCAGTATTCTAGAACCTCGTTCTCAACGTCCTGAGGAACGTAGGATTGATTTAAGGATTTGATCTTGCCAGACATGGTCTGATTATATCCCAAAAAGTGGCCGTGGGTAGTTATTTTTTACGGAGAAAAGCGGGAATGTCCAATTCGTTGTCGATATCGACTTCAGAGTGTTGAAATTTGTCGTCAAGCGAGGCTTGTTTAGTTTTGTGGACTGGTTCGTCGTCATTGTAATTGTCTGATTGCATAGGACGATAGGTAGGAGCGGAGGGAGTAGAATTATTATTGATAAAAGGTGATTGGGGGCGATTGACGAAACTCTGAAGGCGACGACGAGATTCGTCGAAGCCGGTAGCAATAACGGAGATTTTGATTTCGTCTTTCATGTTTTCTTTGAAGGTGGTGCCGAAAATGATGTTGGCATCAGTATCAGCGGCTTCGATAATGATTTGAGCGGCTTCGTTGATCTCGGTCATGGTTAAGTCTTTACCGCCGGTAATATTGAAGAGGATGCCACGAGCCCCATCAATAGAAGTTTCTAGTAAGGGTGAGGTGACGGCGGCTCTAGCGGCTTGTTGAGCTCTCTTTTCACCTTGAGCTGTGCCAGTACCCATTAAGGCGGAGCCGGCATCAACCATGATGGAACGGACGTCAGCAAAGTCCACGTTGATTAAACCAGGAGTGGTGATGAGGTCAGAGATAGCCTGAACTCCTTGCGCCAAAACTGAGTCAACGATAGTAAAAGCGTCAATCAGAGAAACTTTTTGGTCAACAACATCAAGGATTTTTTGGTTGGGGATAATGATGAGAGTATCAACTTTATCCTTGAGCTTTTCGATACCTTCCTCACCCTGAATCATGCGGCGGGTGCCTTCGAAGAGAAATGGTTTAGTGACGACAGCGACAGTGAGGGCACCAACTTCTTTGGCGATCTCGGCAACAACGGGAGCGGCACCAGTGCCCGTTCCCCCACCCATGCCAGCAGTGATAAAGATCATGTCAGTATCAGTAAGAAGATCACGAATTTTTTCGCGAGATTCTTCAGCCGCTTGATTGCCAATACCAGGATCGGCGCCCGAACCAAGTCCTTTGGTCAGTTTTTCGCCGATTTGAAGTTTGGTCGGGGCATTATTGGCTAACAAGGCCTGGAGATCGGTGTTGACAGCAATAAACTCGACGCCCTGAATTTGAGCTTGGTTGATCATGGTGTTAAGAGCGTTACCACCACCGCCACCAACTCCGAGAACTTTAATTTTGGCGAATGAATTTATTTCCGGTTTAACTAGTCCCATATCTGCGCTGATGGTAACAAGAAAAAAAGTTTTCCACAAGTCGTGTCACAAATTGCGTATGTAAGCAGGTGGTGGGCTCAATTACGGTAAGAGGGATTTGATCCAAGAGGTCCCTTTACTTACAATCCCTTTACCAGGAAGACTCTTGAACATGTTTTTGAAATTGCCCGAAAATTTTGTTTCTGAATCCGGGTGAATAACAGCATGCAGGACAAGACCAGTGGCGGTCGCATAGGCTGGAGAACTGATTTCGTCAATTAAACCAGAAAGACCTGAAGGTTCACCAAGACGGGTCGGAAGTTGTAAAGTGCGACGACAACTGTCTTGGACAGCAACAGTCTCGGCTCCACCACCAGTAATAACCACTCCAGCGGGAGTGGCACCAGCGAACCCAGCCCTTTTAATTTCCTCGCCAACCATGGAGAAAATTTCGTTGAGTCTCGGCCTAATAATTCCTTCAATTAAAGTTTTTTTAGAGGTAGTCTTGATTTCTTCTTTGAGTCCAAGACGAGCAAGGTTGAGTTCATCACTTTTTCGCTTGGAGTCAATGGTATCCTCTTGAATAGCTGGTTGCGGTTGTTTTTCTAGCGAGGTTAGATATTGTTTGATTTTCTCGGCTGATTGGAGGCTGATACGTAGGCCGATGGCTAGATCGTTGGTGATGTTTTTGGCCCCGACGGGCAAAACAGCTGAGTGCGATAAAGCACCATCGATGAAGATTGAAACTGAGGTAGTTCCCCCACCAATATCAACTAAAATAACTCCAAGTTCTTTTTCAGTTTCGGAGAGAACGGCTTGAGCTGAAGCTAATCCAGAGAAAATCATGTCTTCAATTTCGATACCAATTTCGCCGATACATTTGGTGAGATTTTTCATCACGGCGGTTGAACCAGTAATAAGATGAGCTTCGGTCTCGAGACGTACCCCGGTCATCCCTAAAGGATCGCGGACACCGGATTGAGAATCAACAATGAATTCGCGAGGGATAACGTGAATGATTTCCCTAGAAGAAGGTAAGGAGACGGCTCGAGCGGCCTCGATGACCCGATAGACATCATCCTGAGTGATTTCTCCCTCAGGGTTACCGACAGCAACGACTCCTTTGGAGTTTTGGGAATGGATGTGCTCACCACTGACGGAAACAAAAGCTGAATTAACAGAATAACCAGCCATTCGTTCGGCGGCCTCGACTGATTCAGTGATTGATTGGTAGGCTTCTTCAATATCAACCACCTGACTTTTTTTGATGCCACGACTGGGGGTGCTACTGACACCGACCACGTTGAGTCGTTCGGATTCCTGAGAAGGGTTGACGATAAGGGTGGTAATTTTACTGGAACCGATATCAATTCCAGTAATTAGGTGCTGTCGGGACATAGTTTACATCCAAGTTACTAGATTATTTAATAAGTTGAGATTACGGGTTTGTTAAATCGCAAGTCCATTATAGCGCGATCAAGGTTGATTGTAGCTTGGCCGCGAATTTGTTGTAAAGTGGCGATACCAGTTCGGGCTGATGATTTTAGGTTAAAGATCGTATAAGTATTAGGAGTTAGATGGATGATGAAATTTGGCTCAATCACCCATGACTTGATAAAAGTGATGCCGCTTTGTCTAAGCTCCTCAATGTATTCATAGATTTTTTTGAGTTGCTCGTTGGAAATTGAAGATTCTTCTTGGATGAGGTAAATATTAGAGTCGGTTGGGGTGTTGTTCAAATCTGGGATGATTTGACCTTGGCTAGTAATAGAAATTGTCTTATAGGGAGTGAGGTTGGCAAGTGAATTGATATTGGTGAGGATGGGGTGAGGTGTAGGAGTGAGACCAGATTCGGTTCCCATTTCTCCAGAAACTTCATTGGGGGCAGAAAAAGGAGTTTCTTTCGTTGGTTGAATGAGATTGATGGTAAAACTTTGTGAGTCGGAAATTAGAGTGGCTTTGAGGGTGTTGGGGAAAATAAGAACGATATTTGCTTTGGTTAGGGAAGGATCTGAGGAAAGAATTTGCTGAGAAATTTTGGTTGGTTTAATGAAGAGACTGTTTTTATTAAGAGTAAGGTTGAGAACGTCGAGATGGTCTGAACGGCAAGCTTTTTGGTTTAAGGAACAATTGATTTGACTGATTTTAAATAAGTTTGCATTCAGCAAATAGTAAACCACGATCAAAGGAATGATCATTAGAAATAAGGAGATAAATTGGCGAGTGGAAAATGAACGTCGTCGTGCGGGAGGGTGCAAAAAATTTGAACGACGTTTTTTGAAAAAAAATTTATAGTTGCGGCGGCGATTGAACATCTAGGTAAGGTTTCAGGTTTTTGATAAGTGTTTCGGTGGCGGAGTCAGGAATAGTACCTTTGGGATTTTTTTTAAGTCTTAACTTTAGGGCTGTTTTTATGGCTTTTTCTAAAGTTTTGGAAGATAGGTCTTTTTCAGGTAGAACAACAGCGGAACCAAGTTTTTTGAGTAATTCAGCGTTTTTTTCCTGTTCATGGTGAGACACCCAAGGGATAGGAATGACGACACTTTTTTTGTTGAGAAGAAGAAGTTCGTAAGTAGTATGAGCACCAGCACGAGAAATTACTAGAGTGGAAGTTTTGAGATATTTGGTGGCATCAGCGGCAAAAAAATATGGTTGATGTTTGTAATGAGAACGATATTCCGGAAGAAGGGAGTTTTTTATTCTTCTGGCTTTGTCTTGATCGGAAGTAGTGGTGTGAGCTCCGGTTTGATGAATGACTTTAAATTTTTTGACGAGTTCAGAAACGAGAGGAAAAACAGATTGGTTAATGATATGGCTTCCTTGTTTGCCACAAGTAATATAAATCAAAGGTGTTTTGGGTTTTTTATATTTGGTTTTTTCTAACAAATTAGATCTCAAAGGTAAACCGGTAACAATGGATTTTTCCTTGGGGTAGTTCTTGAGAGAGGATCGATGCGTAAGAAAAATTTTGTCAACAAAGGGAGTAATAGCCCTGTTTGCCCAACCGGCCGTGACAGTCTGCTCGTGAGTGACTGAAGGGACGCGGAATAGTTTACCGGTGATGACGACTGGGACAGCGAGATATCCTCCAAAAGAAATAATCAAATCAGGTTTGATTTTGAGGAGATAAATAAAAGATTGGAAGAAACCTAGGAGAATTTTTAGGTATTCTAAGGGATTACTGACACGGTAGAATTTACCGGTTTTTAATTCGAAAAAAGGGATGTTTGATCGAGTAATTTCCTGATATTCAGCGCTGAGTTGCTTGTCTCCTTTGATGGTGAATTTGTGACCGATCCAGAAAATTTTGTGTCCTTGTTGTTTGAGAGCGAGGGCAACGACAAGAGCAGAGTTATGGTGTCCGCCGGTAAAAATTATTTTTTTGGACATAGACTCTAGGTTCTAATTGAGCGGGCAACGCTGGTGATAATGCCGATACCAATTAAAATAGTGATTAATGATGATCCACCATATGATATCAAAGGTAGCGGAATGCCGGTTAAGGGGACGAGGGCGACCATGGCTGAAAGGTTGAGGAGAAATTGGGTAGCGATCCAGCCGGCAATCCCGCCGGCAAGTAGTTGTTGAAAGCGGTCATTAGTTCGAGAGGCAATTTTGTAAGCGGTTAAAATAAGTGAGAGAAACAATAGAATTAAAATAATCCCGCCGATAAATCCTAGTTCTTCCCCAATAATAGCGAAAATAGAGTCAGTGGTCGCCTCAGGAAGGTATTGATATTTTTGCCGACTTAAGCCTAGACCAACTCCAAAAGGTCCACCTGATCCAAGAGCTAAGAGCACTTGGTTAATGTGATATGAGGCACCCAAGGTGTCGGTGGTTGGGTCAATAAAAGTAGCGAGCCTGGCGCGCCGATAAGGCGAAAGGATGATCATAATAGTCCCTAAAAAAAGGCTGCCAAGGCTAAAAAGACTGAGGTGAGAGAGTGAGGCGCCTGAAAGATAAAAAAGGAGAAATCCAGTGGAAACCAAGACAATGGCAGTACCAAGATCTGGTTGGAGCATGGTTAAGCCGACGACGATTCCAATGATAATGAGAAAATTGGTTAAGGGTTTGGGGGTTTCTAGCCAAGCGGCAAGGTAAATAATTAAACTAAGTTTGAGTAATTCTGATGGTTGAAGAGAAAAATTACCTAGAGAGATCCAACGTCGGGCGCCCTGGACTTTGTTGCCGATTCCAGGGATTAGAACGGCGATCATTAAAATGAGAGTGGCAAGAAAAAAAGTTGGAGCAATTTTTTTGTAAAAAGAGCTTGGAAGCCTGGTGGCAATGAAAGAAAATATTAGGCCAATGCCAAGCCATTTGAGTTGTTGAGAAACGAAGTGATACTTGTCGTTGAAGTCGCGATAACCTTCGACAACACTGGCGTTATAAACTGCAGAAATGCCAATTAAGAGAATTAAAGCGGTGATGGTTAGAAAAAAGATGGTTAGACGTCTGGGTGAGGAGATTTTGGGCATAGCGGAAATATGTCTGACTCAGATTACAGCAAGCCAGACACCGAAAATAACAACCATTATTCCGGCTAACCAGGCGCGAAAAACAATTTTGGATTCGGGCCAACCGAGACGTAACAGCCAGTAATGAAGAGGAGCGATGGGAAAAAGCCGTTTACCCCTGGTCTTGACCGAGAGTATTTGTAAGAAACTGGTCAGGGCAGTAATAATGAAAGGGCTACCCATAACAAGCAAGGCAATGATTTTGCCGAGAAGAAGACCAACTACAGCTAGAGTGGCGCCAAAAGAAAGAGCACCGACATCGCCCATAAAGATACGAGCAGGGAGAACATTGAAATAAAGAAAAGCAACTAATGAGCCAATCCAAAGGGCGATAAAGATGGAAAGAGGGGTATCGAGAATAGCGGCAGAAAGGATCCAAAAACCAAAAAGAGTAATTAGGAGGAGGCCACCGGCTAAACCGTCCATGCCGTCGGTGATGTTGACGGCATTACTGAATCCAACAATGAGCAAAGCCGCCAAAGGGATATAAAAAATCCCAAGATCGAAAACCCCAATGAAGGGGATATTAAGGATGGAGATGCCTAAGTTGTAGTAAAGCATGCTTCCTATGGCCAGGCCAAGAATTGCTTGAATGGCAAATTTATGTTTACTTTTTAGGCCGGCAAATCCTTGATCTCGATCCAATTCAAAAAAACCAATAATGTCATCGTAAAGTCCAAGAATCCCAAAAGAGAGGAAAGTGAAAAAGATGATATTTATTTCGTGAGCGAGGGGGTAGACGGTGGTGACATAAACGCCCAGGAGGCGAATGAGAGGAAAGATTATGGCAAAAATAAGACTGACCATGATCATAATAAGTAAGCCCCCACCTTCCGGTGTCCTGGCTTTACTTTTGATATGTTCTGAGGCGACATTTTTGGTTTTGCCAGTAATGGCGGTTTTTGATTTGTAGAACCTGAATTGGTATAAAACGTTGATAAAAGGGATGATGGCAATACTGGTAGTGACAAAGGAGAAAATTAGCAGTCCTAAAAGAAGAGGCATGAGTGTTAGTTGTAAGTGATAAGTGGCAAGTAGTCAATAAAATACGGGGCGAAAATTAGGATGGCGACAATTAGAGACATAATCGCAGTGACAAGTACCATGCCAGCGGCAGTGTCTTTGGCGATTTTGGCATTTTCCTGATGTTCAGTAGTAACGAGATCAACAATTGATTCCAGGGCGGTGTTGATCATTTCGGCGACAATGACCAAAGTGATAGTGAAGACAACGATAAGCCATTGCCAAGGTTCAATTTGAAAGTAGAATCCAAGAATAACCGCTAGAAGAGCAAAAAAAATGTGAACACGAAAGTTGGGTTGAGTGGAGAAGTTATAAATGATCCCATTCCAGGCATGGAAGAAAGAGATATGATGACGTCTCATTAAGATTAGTGTAGCAAATTAAAGATCTAGAAGCAGAAGTTGTTTGGCAATTTCAAACCAAAGAGGAGCGGCAGTTTCGGAGCCCCAAGGAGATGATGTTGGTTCCCTGAGGGTAACTAACATGGTGAACTTTGGATTATTGGCCGGAGCAAAACCGACAAAACTGGCAATAGTTTTTTCTTCGTCATAGTGCCCGGAGACCGGAATTTGGGCGGTACCGGTTTTACCAGCAATTTTGATATCTTTGGGCTTAGCCCATTTGGCTTCACCATTGTCAACAGCGGCAATCATCATTTGTTTAACTTTTTCGGCGGTTTCTGGAGAAATCACTTTTTGTGATTGATGCTGTCTGGTTGGAACGGTTTTTTTGGCATCAGAAATGGATTCCACTAAATATGGTTGAACCCAAATACCTTGATTAGCAATAGCGTTGGTAGCGGCGATAACCTGGATTCTAGTAACAGCAATCCCCTGTCCGAAGGATGTTGTGGCTAAGTCGATTTCTCGAAATTCTTTAAGATTTTTTAATTTACCACTAATTTCTTCCTGGAGGTCAATGCCAGTCGGTTTGTTAAAACCAAATTTATCTAAATAGGAGAGGAGTTTTTCTTCCCCAAGTTTTTTAGCGGCAAAAATCATACCGGTATTGTCGGAGTGAACAATTGTGTCGGTCATAGAAATCTCTGGTTGGTATTTGTCATTCCAGTTTTTAATGGTGTACTGTCCGATAACAATAGGTTGACTGCAAGAGTCACATTTTGTTTCTGGTTCCACGACACCAGCATCGATCGCTGAAGCCATAATAATGGGTTTGAAAATGGATCCTGGTTCAAAAATATCAGCGACGGCGGTGTTCTTGTGAAGATTGGAATCATATTTATAAAAGATTCTGGGGTCATAGGTGGGCATATTAGCCATGGCAATAATAGCGCCGGTTTGGGGATTCATAACAACAACACTGCCAGAGACGGCGCCATACTTGACGAGAGCAATTTTGAGGAGTTTTTCGATTTGGTATTGGGCACTACGATTGATAGAGGTGTTAAGAGTATGACCGTCAAAAGACGAATAACGAGAAAAATTACCAATAAGAATAGGATTGCCGGAAGCATCGGTTTCTTGGCGAACTTTTCCACCTCGTCCTTGGAGAAGGCGATCATAATATCCCTCAAGACCAAAATAACCTTGAGGGTTGCCGGATACATCTTGACCGACGAAACCGAGAAGATGGGCGCTCATCGAAGCTTCGGGATAGAACCGAACAACCTCCTCATCAAAACCTAAACCTTTGATGTTGAGTTCCTCTATGGCTTGTTTTTGCTCATAAGTGAGGTAATGTTTTAAGGCTACCCAAGAACGGTTGATATTTAGTTTTTCTTCAAGTAAGGCCTTGGTTGCGGCTGTTTTTTCTTTGAGATCGGGTACAATTTCGGCTGAACTGGTGGTTATTTCTATACTCGAAGCGATGATTGGAGTAAGGAGATTGACTACTTTGGAGGGATCTTCTTTTAACTGAGGTTTGTAAACATAAAGAAGATAGTTGGTTTGTGAACCAGAGAGGAGTGAGCCGTCAACATCCAAAATATCACCTCGATGGGCGGGTAAGGTAACAATACTATTGTGTTGGAGGGCGGCTTTGCTGGTTAGCTCATCACCCCTGATAATTTGCCAATAGAAAAGGCGGGTAATAACCAAAAAAGTGATAACAGGGATAACAATCTGGATAACTTTTAGTCGGTAGCGGGTCACATTGTTATTGTGACAGATATGCGACTGGGGAGGCGGCGGACAGAGCCAATGGTTGGGAGATTTTGATGAAACCTTTTGAGTCGGCCCAAATTTCTAGATTGGCGAGTGATGAAACTTCGGCAACTTGATTTTTAAGACGAATATTTTCTTTGCGTAACTGGGCGGTTTGTTGTTGTAATTGTTGGACCTCATTGCCCTGAGTGGCGAGGAAATTTGAGCCAACTAAATTGAGAATAGCCAGGATGAATACAGACACGAGTCCGATTTTGAGAGAGAGGTTGGTTAATTTTTCAGTAATCATATTTTTTGGGCAGATCTGAGTTTGGCACTACGAGATCTAGGGTTAATATTTTTTTCTTCTTCAGTCGGTTTGACTGGTTTTGAAGTTAGAATTTTGAGTTGACCTTTTTCTGCTTGGTCACGAAAAAAAAGTTTGACGATGGCATCTTCGCCGGAGTGGAAACTAATAATGACGAGTCGACCTTCAGGTTTGAGGAGGTTGACTGCTTGTGGTAAGGTGATCTTAAGAGCATCTCTTTCCAGATTGACGGCCATCCGTAAAGCTTGAAAAACTTTGGTAGCGGGATGGATCTTGCCGGTAGGAAATTTGACTCGACTGATTAAGTTTGCCAATTGGGAAGTGGTGGTGATAGGTTGATGTTTCCTAACTAAAGCAATTTTGGCGGCAATTGGTTTGGCGTAAGTCTCACCTCCGAGTTCTTGAAATAATTTTGCTAATTCTTTTTCAGAGAAAGCGTTAAGTAAATCGGCGGCAGTGACGCCAAGCTCGGGATCCATACGCATATCAAGAGGACCATCAGACTGGAAAGTAAAACCTCTTTCTGGTTTGAGGAGTTGCAAAGTGGAGACTCCCAGGTCAAATAAAATACCATCAAGCTTGATTTTGACGACTTCTTCTAAACGAGAAAAATTGGTTTTAAGGAGAAGGCAATCATTTTTTTCTAGATCATGAACGGGAGATTGGGTTTGATGAAGAATGACTTTGGGTAGGGTTGATGAGAGTCGCTTCTCGGCACGCTCTATTGCCTCCGGATCCTGATCAAGAGCGATTACTTTTACCCCAGCTTCTAAAAGGGCGAGGGTATGTCCCCCATCGCCGAGAGTGGCATCCAAGTAGATCCCATTGGGTTTGAGGTTCAAGAATTTTTTGACCTCCTGGGTAAGGACAGACCGGTGAAGATAATCAGTGATCAT
>CAYIUD010000014.1:0-9493 GCA_964366265.1 uncultured Pseudomonadales bacterium
CCGGAAGTACGTTTGCGATGCAACGAGAAAATTCAAGTTCTAATAGTGCCTTTGTTATTTGCTTGTTCTCGGTTGCTCTAACATCTACAATTTCCCAACTTTTTTCAATTTCATAGGGTACACCCAAAATTGCTCTTGTTTGCAGAAAATTTGCGATTTTGATGGCTTGAATTATATCTTCTGGTGTAAAAATAACAATTTGTTCAACTGATTCCGAAGTTGGAAGTCTTTCACCTCGCCTAACAATCTCTCCCTTTATGACTTCTGGGTCACCCCAATAGCCAATGACTTTGCTGGCTTTAACTCCAAAGGCAAAACTGTCTTCGGAGATAATATTTTCAGTCTCCATTTTGGATAAAAGATCGCCGAAGTGTTCTGAGCGTTGAATGTAGTTGTTGTGTAGTAACCTTGGTCGGACGCTTGTCAGAGGAAATTTGTCTGAAGTTCCTATGTTGTAACCAGTAGATAGTCCCCTTTCGATTAGATCGTCGCCAACTTCAATTATTTCTTTGTCATGAACGAATTCCACAAAAGTTTTGGGGACTGATTTGGCTGCTTCCTTTGCCTTTTCGGTGTAAAATTCTTTTCTATCCTTATTCTCTATTTCTGCGTTGTTTTCTCCCATTTTATGATTATATCTTTTATAATATCGGTCTGTAAATTATTTCCGATATTGCCACTTCGGTTTGCTTTGGTTATGTGGAAAATGTGAATAGCTATTGATTCTGACTTCTAGTTTGGTAGTCTTTTTAGTGGACAGAAAATGGCAAATTTTGAGCGGATAAAACCAAGAGGAACGAGGGTAATGCTGGAGCATGGGGGATTGCCTGAGGTCTTACCTAGATATTTGATTGAGTTGATTGAGGCGACTGGTGGAATTGAAGGACCGATTGGATTGCAGTTTGTGGCGAGACCAGAATTGGAAAGGGAGGGGTTTGAGGGTGAAGTGAGTGATCCATTATTGGAAGACGAGCATGAAGTGGCGCCGGGGCTGATCTATAAATATGAAGCAGGAGAAGATCAATGGGGTTCCTATCCTGGTCGGGCTTTATTTACCGTGACCCGTAATTGTGCGGCCTATTGTCGTTATTGTACTAGGGGGCGAGAGGTGGGAATTCCAGCAGAGATGGAAGGTTCTTTGTCGGGGACCTTGTCGCACACTCCTCATTTATCTAAGGAACAAGTGGATGAATCACTTAATTATGTGGAGGAAACGCCTGGATTGCGAGAGATTATTCTTTCTGGAGGAGATCCGATGACGTTGCGACCGGAGGTGATGCGATATATTTTTGGTCGTTTGGGAGAGATGCAGAAAGAGGAAAAGTTGGATATTGTCAGAATTGGGACGAGAGTACCGATTCACAATCCCCGTTTATTAAAGGAGAGTCATTTTGAGGCTTTGTCATTGTTAAGACACCCAAGGTTGATGATTCATATTAATCATGAAGCGGAGTTGACCGATGAATCCCTATTAGCGTTACACCAAATGCGTTCAGTGTCGGAGGGAGTAGTGATGAGTCAGTCGGTGTTACTGCGGGGGGTGAATGATAATCCTGGAGTCCTGCGGAGGTTGTTTAATAAATTGGCAGTGGAGGGGTTTGTGCCTTATTATATCTATCAAAATGATCCGGTGTATTGGGCAAAACATTTTACAGTACCATTGGCAGAAGCTTATACAATTTGGAGTCAGGTGAGACCAGTGTTATCCGGGGTAGCGGCAACGGCCAGGTTGGTAATTGATACGCCGAATGGCTACGGGAAGATTCCTTTGCCTGAGGGAGGAGCCTGGAAGGTGGAAATGGATGGTTTTCGGGATTTTCGAGGAGAATGGAAGGAGCTAGATTGAATTTGGCTGATGTTATATACTTTGGGGAGATGTCTAAGGAAGCAAAGTGGATTTTTTGGGGATTGAGTGCGGTATTGTTGGTTTTTGGTTTTGTGACGAAAAATTATTTGGGGCTGATTTACTTTCCAGTAGGAGTGATGGTGGGGGTACTGATTTCTAAACCGAGACCGGGGAGGATGTAATGGATTTGAGTGAAAAGATCTATCAAAAATTGTTGGAGGTGCCGAGTGGAAAAGTGACGACTTACGCGGATTTGGCTCAAGCGTGTGAAACGAGAGGTTATCGAGCGGTCGGTCAAATTCTAAAAAATAATCCGTTTGCACCAGAAGTTCCCTGTCATCGAGTGGTCAGAAGTGATGGAGGAATTGGCGGGTTTATGGGACAAAGGGCTGGAAAAGAGGTTGAGAAAAAGATTGGGTTGTTGAGAGAGGAAGGTGTAGAGGTGCGGGGAATGAAAGTTGATTTGGATAAATTTGGGTTTAGGTTTGGATGAAGGTTTGCTAAAATAGGTGAATGAATTTGTGGTTGTGGATTTTGATTTTTTCTTTGATTGGGGGCGTGTTCTCGTTATTGGGTGGGGTGTGCATGTTGTTTTGGCAGGGAAAAACTAAAGACAGAGTGATTGATCTGACTAGTTTTGCGGCCGGAGTATTGATCGCAATATCAATCTTGGATTTACTGCCGGAAGCGTTTGCGGTGGGGGAGGCAAAGATGGTGAGTTGGGCGGTATTTTGGGGAGTGATTGTTTTGTTTTTGTTGGAAAAGACTTCGGTTTGGTTTCATCACCATCATGAACCACATGGCAGGACTCCGGAGATCGTGGGGGTGTTTTTGGGTGATACCTTGCATAACTTTATTGACGGAGTGGCGATTGGGGCGGCTTTTTTGATAAATATTCCGACAGGAGTGGCGACAGCAGTGGCAGTAGGAATGCATGAACTACCTCAGGAGATTGCTGACTTTTCCTTATATATTAGAGCAGGTTTTAGTAAGAGAAGGACAATTAGCCTAAACTTGTTGTCGAGTCTGGCAACTCTGGTTGGGTCTTTGGGAATATATATATTTGGTGATGTGTTTAAGGGTTGGGAGGTGTATATTTTGGCTTTGACAGCGGGAATGTTTTTGTATATTGGTTTGGCTGATTTGTTGCCGGAGTTACATGATATTGATCGGGGGAGAGGAATAAAACGGGAGTTGTTCTTTTTCTTTCTGGGAGTAACTTTGTCTTACTTGAGTATGATTTTGGTTGGGGAAGGCGCTCGTTAGTGGTAAGATAGCGGGTATGAGAATGAGTCGAACGGCGATGTTGCCGGAAAAGAATCTACCTAAAAACGCGGAAACGGTGAACCATAGATTGCTAGTTCAGGCGGGATTTGTAAGGCAATTGATGGCGGGGGCTTATACTTATTTGCCATTTGGCCTTAGGGTACTTAGAAAAATTGAGCAGATTGTACGGGAAGAAATGGACGCAATTGGAGGCGAAGAGGTGTTGATGCCAATGTTGCATCCGGCAGAGATATGGAAAACGAGCGGAGGTTGGGATAATGTTGAGGTGTTGTTTAAGGTGAAGAGCCGGACGGGAAAAGATTATGCTTTGGGGCAGAGTCAGGAAGAGGTGGTAACGCCGTTGATGAAAGAGTTTATCCAGTCATACCGAGATTTGCCAAAGGCGGTTTATCACATTCAATGGAAGTTTAGAGATGAGCTGAGAGCGAAATCGGGAATATTGCGCGGGAGAGAGTTTTACATGAAAGATATGTATTCTTGGCATGAGAATCAGGAAGATTTTGATAGGTTTTATGATGAAGTTAAGAAGGCTTATTTGAAGATATTTAACCGTTTGGAGTTGACGGCAAAAGTGACTGAGGCTTCTGGGGGAAATTTTACGGAGAAGGTTTCCTATGAGTTTGAAGTGTTAACTGACGCGGGTGAGGCAAATATTCTTTACTGTAATGTCTGCGAATTTTGTCTAAATACTGATGATATTGATAAGTATAAAGGGGGAGATAGTTGTCCCAAGTGTGGCAAGAGTAAGCTTAAACCTGCAAAAGCGGCAGAAGTCGGAAATGTGTTTGATTTGGGAGCAAAATATGTGGAGGCATTTGATTTGAGTTTTGTTGATAAAGAGGGAAAGAAACAAAGGCCAATAATGGGTTGTTATGGGATTGGGATTAGCCGGACGATGGGAGTAATTGTGGAAGAATTTAATGACGAGAAAGGGATTGTGTGGCCGATGGCAGTGGCACCGTTTAGAGTGACCTTGATTAACTTGGGAGAAACAAAGAGAGAAGCAGGTAAGGTCTATGAGAAGTTGAATCAGGCGGGAGTGGAGGTGTTATGGGATGACCGAGATGAGTCGGCGGGAGTGAAGTTTGCTGATGCGGATATTATTGGCAATCCATACCGAGTGGTAATGAGTGAGAAAACACTTAGAGAAGGAGGGGTGGAGATAAAGAAAAGGACGGAAAATAAAGTGGAGATTGTGCGGATGGAAGAATTGCTAAAAATTGTTGCCTAATAAAAACGTGTTCGGAATATTTCATCTTTACGGGTTGCTGATCGGGATTGGAATTTGGGCGGCAAGCGAAGTGTCGCGATGGATAGCAAAAAAGAAAAAGGTCGATCTAGGATTAGTAGAGCAAGGTTTCTGGTGGGCGGTGATACCAGGTTTAATAGGGGCAAGACTTTATCATGTGATTGATTTGTGGGATGAAGTTTACTGGGCCAATCCACTTCAAATGATTAAAGTTTGGGAGGGTGGTCTGGGGATATGGGGAGCAATATTCGGAGGAATAGTGGGGATATTTGTTTATGCAAAATTAAAAAAAATAGACTTATTGGAGATTTTGGATATTGGGGTTATTGGGGTTCCGTTGGCCCAGGCAATTGGAAGATGGGGGAATTTTTTTAATGGGGAATTGTATGGGAAAAATGGAGAACCATTATTTTTGTATGAGTCAGTATTAGATTTTTTATTATTCATTGTTCTAGTGAAGATAGTGATTAGGAATAAGTCTTTGAAGAAAGGAGTGGTTTTGGGAGTTTATTTGGTGGGATATGGAGTGATCAGATTGTTTTTGGAAATGTTTAGACCGGCAGAGATTGTGTGGGTGATGGGGGGTATTCCAGTGGCGCAGATAATTTCTGTTATAGCGATTGTGAGTGGTTGCTTTATTGTATTAAAGCGGTCTTGAGAACATCGTCTAGAGTGTCGGCAAAACGAAATTTGAGATCTTTTTTGACTTTTGGAGGAACCTTAACAAGGTCTTTTTTATTATCTTTGGGCAAATAATTTGTTTTAAGCCGGCGCGATGGCCAGCAATAACTTTTTCTTTGACACCACCGATTTCCATGACTCGACCGCGGAGAGAGATCTCTCCAGTCATACCGATAAGACGATCGACGGGTCGATTGGTAAAAGCAGAAACCAGAGCGGTAGTAATAGCGGCTCCAGCGGAAGGCCCATCTTTGGGGGTAGCGCCTTCGGGGACGTGAATGTGAATATCAGTGCTAGCAAATCGTTTGGGATTAATTTTGAGTTTTTTGGCGTTGGAACGAACATAAGAAAGGGCGGCTTGGGCTGATTCTTTCATGACGTCGCCAAGTTTGCCAGTGAGTTGAATCCGACCTTTGCCATCCATGAGCGCTACTTCAATAAAGAGGATATCGCCTCCGGTTTGGGTGTAGGCAAGCCCGGTAGAGATGCCGACTTGGTTTTGATTATCGGCAATGGTGTGGGTATATTTGCGGGGACCAAGATAGGTGGAAAGAGTTTTGTGAGTAATTTTGATAGGAGTTTTTTGATGTTTACTGCTGGCAATTTTCCGAGCGATTTTACGAAAAACTTTAGAGATCTCACGTTCAAGGTTCCGAACTCCGGCTTCGTTGGTGTAAAACTTGATGATGTTTTTGACTACCTCAGTTTTGGTGGAAATATCTTTTTCGACAAGAGCATTGGCAGTTAGTTGTTTGGGGATAAGATGTTTGGTGACAATATGATATTTTTCGTCTTGGGTGTAACCAGAAAAGCGGATGACTTCAAGTCGATCTTTTAGAGCAGGAGGAATGGTTTCGAGAATGTTGGCGGTCGTAATAAACATAACAGCTGATAAATCAAGAGCAGTGTCGAGATAGTGGTCGACGAAGCCTTGGTTTTGTTCCGGATCGAGGACCTCAAGAAGAGCGGCCGAGGGATCACCGCGATAATCGGCACCGATTTTGTCGATTTCGTCGAGCATAATGACGGGGTTGTTGGTACCAGCATCAATAAGAGATTGAACGACCCGTCCTGGCATGGCACCGACATAAGTTCGACGATGACCTCTAATTTCGGCTTCGTCACGAATGCCGCCGAGAGAAAGTTTGACAAAATTACGACCAAGAGCTTTGGCAATCGAACGACCGACACTGGTTTTACCAACCCCGGGAGGACCGACAAAACAAATAATGGCGGGGGAGATGACTTCTTTTTTGTTTTTTGTGAACTTAGTCATGCGTTTTTTTCGTAACTGCATGACGGCAAGATACTCAAGAATTCGCTCTTTGACTTCGTCTAGGGCATAATGGTCGGTTTTTAAGATTTTGGCGGCTTTGGCAAGGGAAATGTTGTTTTTGCTGGAATTGTTCCAAGGAACCTCGACCATGGTTTCGATCCAACTGCGGATATAACCAGCCTCGGGACTATGGATTGAGAGTTTTTGTAGTCTTTTTAATTCCTTTAAGGTCTTCTTCTTGGCCTCTTTAGGCATTCCTGACTTGTTGATTTTCTTTTTAAGTTGGTTGATTTCGTCTTCTTCATCTTCCTCACCTAATTCTTGCTGAATCATATGCATTCGCTCACGTAAGACAGCTTCTTTCATGGATTGATCAAATTTTTTTTGAGTCTTGGTGGCGATTTTATGTTCAAGTTTAAGAATGTTGATTTCTTTGTCCAAGTGTAGAGTAACTTCTTCGAGTCGTTTTTTGAGATTAGCATTTTCAAGAAGTTTTTGTTTCTGGTTGGTGTCAAGATCAAGAATTGAGGAAACTTGGTCGGCAACTGAGTGGGCTTCGGATGAGTTAAATAAACGCATGAGAACAGGAGTCTCGATATTGACCTTGCCGAGATTAACGGCTTTTTTGACGAGAGAGATTAGATGGATGACGGTGGCTTTGGTTTCATCTGTTTCTTGATAGTCTTCTTTTATATAAGTGATGGTTGAGCTAAGAACGTCATCAATAACAGAAACGTCGTGGATTTTGACTCGAGAGAGACCTTTGATGATGGCATGAAGCTCGTTGTTGACGGGAACAGTTTTTTGGACACGACAGAGAGTGCCAATGTTGTAGATATCTTTTAGAGTTGGATCATTTACTTCGGGTGTTTTTTGAGAAACGATAACGATGAGTCGGTCATTTTTTTCGGCCTGATTGACACTTTTGATTGAGCCGTGGCGACCAAAAGAAAGAATGGCTTCAGTATTGGGGAAGACGACCCCTTCACGAAGGGTGACGAGAGGAATGATACGAGGAGACTCGCCGGTTTTTTTGGGTTTTAGAAGGATAGCCATATGTTAGTTATGAGTTACCAGTTATTAGTTAACAGTGTTCTTGTAGCCACTCCTCTCCAGAGGCGGGTGGGCGTGACTAGATTGAAATATGATACACGGGCTATTGGCAGATTTCAAGTGTGAGTGCTAATTGGAGGCGTAGTTTATCAATGAATACATGCCGATTAAGACGACAGTAATGATCGTTAAGATAAGGATCAGAAGGAAGAGACTAATAGAAAATTTTCTTTTGGTGGTCATTGTTGAATCTCTATTTTAAACTCTTCGCTCCAGTAATGACCTTCATCAATACGGGCATAGGCACGAACGAAGATTTGAGGGAGATTGAGAGGAATGGATAAAACGGCAGAAAAAGTTCCAGGGGAGGAGAAATCGCCGATTTGATAGTCAGGTAATGAATTGAAATAGTTAACAGCTTGAGGTGAGTCTTGGGCGGTTAGAGCTGATGGGGAGGATTCGGAATCAAAATAGATGGTGGTTTGGTTAATCTGGCGTGGGGTAGGAGTATCTATATGCCAAGTTAGTTCTACCGCGTTTCCGGCTTTAGCAGATGATGGTGGCAGAAAAGAGATCGTGGGAGTGGCGCTGGGTCTGGTTTGACTCAGAGTGATCCTGGCGACATAGAAATCATAAAGAGAGAGGAGGGAGAAGATGACAATTGAAATAATGAGAAAGGTGGGGAGTAAAAAAGATTTTTTGTGAAGAGTCATTCTGGAGCAATTAGGAGATCAACCGGTCAATAAAACTACCGGTTAAGTAGGCGGCAACGGCGGCCAGGGTTCCGACAGAGAGCATTTCGAGTCCATTCAACCACCAATGACCGTCAGTGAGAATAGTGCGAAGACTGCCGATGAAAAAGAGAGCGATACCGGTACTAATAATCGAAAGGGGGAAAGGGTTGAGAAGAGGTTCGCCGATAAAGCCAAGAAGATAAGGGGCGAGCGGAAGAATACCAGCGAAATTGAAGGCAATGAAAGTGATTGCCCCGCTATGCCAAATAGAAGAATCAAATGAAGGTGGTTTCTTGTGTTTGTTCCAAAAGCGACGTTGGGAACGTTCACCAAGATAGTTGCTGAGACCCATGGAGATACCGTCACCAACCATGTTGGCAATGCCAAGAACGATGACAACCTGAACTGGTAAGTTGGCTCCAACGACACCGGAGACAACAGCAAAAGTGGTAATAATGCCATCATTGGCGCCATAGACAGCGGCTTTGAGATGTTCGCTAAGTTCGATATCCTTTTGGTGAGACATGAGGATATATTAACCTATCCTCAGAAAAGAAAAAGACCTCTGGGCAGGCTTGCGAGGTCTTTTGGCTTATTAGCTGTGTTTATATAAAAGGTTTTTTCTGGTTAAATCAAGAGCGAAAAGGATTTATCAGCTTGGTAAGTTAGATCTGGATAGATGATGAGTTGTTCTGAAGAGAATTCTTGGTTGAGGATAGGCCATAGATTGGCGGGAGTGACAAAAAAAGCAGTGGCCAAGGCATCGGCAATAAAAGCTGAAGAACTTAAGATGCTAATGGAAAGAATTGTTGAAGAGGAAGTTTTCGTTTTGGGATTGAGGAGATGATGGTTGTCAGCGAAACGTCGTTTTTGGGAGGACGAAGTGGCAACAGCCTGATTATTGAGGTTGAGAGTGGCAATGGCTTGACTGGGATCGTGAGGATGTTCGATGGCAATTTGCCAAGGAGAGTTGTCTTCTTTTTGAGTGGCAAAGATATCACCACCGCCATCGATGAGGAAATGATCAATTTGTTGGTCTGTTAAGAAATTGGCGATTTTGTCGATGAGAAAACCCTTGCCAAGAGAACCGAGATCGATTTGAGGGGGTTGGGTAAAAACTAAATGATGATCTTTGATCTCGTAAGTAGGGAGATCCTGATTGATTAGTGATTGATTTGGAGAGAACGAGTAATTTGGGTTATAGCCTAATCCAGAAAGAAGAGCGGCAATACTCAGATTAAAGTGATTGTTGGTTAGTTTTTTTAGTTTGAGACCAAACTCAAGCATGATTTCTAGTTCGGGAGAAAGTGGATAAGGTGAAGTGGCATGGTTAATCTTCGAAATCTCACTATCCGGTAAAAAACGAG
>CAYIUD010000015.1:0-9122 GCA_964366265.1 uncultured Pseudomonadales bacterium
GGCGATGCGGCCGGGGAAGCCAAAATCGAAGAGCTTCTGGCCAAAGTGGATGAATCCATCCCCACTCCCGGCCGCGATCTCGACAAACCCTTCCTCATGCCTGTTGAAGATGTCTTCTCCATCAAAGGTCGCGGCACTGTTGTCACTGGCAGAATTGAAAGAGGTGTCGTCAAAATCGGCGAAGAAATTGAAATTATTGGTATCAAAGACACCAAAAAAACCGTCGTCACTGGTATTGAAATGTTCCACAAACAACTGGAACAAGGTCAAGCCGGAGATAACGCTGGTATTCTTCTTCGCGGTGTCGAGAAAAAAGACATCGAAAGAGGTCAGGTCTTGGCCAAACCAGGATCAGTTACTCCTCACTCTGATTTCGAAGCCGAGGCTTATATTCTCAGTAAAGACGAAGGTGGTCGCCACACTCCTCTTTTTACCGGTTACAAACCCCAATTCTATGTCCGTACCACTGACGTTACTGGTGAGTTAAACCTTCCTGAAGGTGTCGAAATGGTCATGCCTGGTGACAACACCAAAATGACCGTCAAACTGATCACTCCAGTAGCTATGGAAGAAGGCCTTCGCTTTGCTATCCGTGAAGGTGGTAAGACCGTCGGTGCCGGCGTTATTACCAAAGTCATTAAATAAAATAATTTTTCAGGGCGGCTCTCAAGCCGCCCTATTTAGCTCCCGTTAATTGAGCTCTTATTACTTACGACTGTACAATGGCTGATCAAACTCGCATCCGCGTCCGTCTCAAATCCTTTGACCATCGAGTCATTGACGAAGCGGCCGTAAAAATAATCCAAACTGCCCTTGCTACTGGCGCCCAGGTTGTCGGACCTGTTCCTTTACCCACCAGAAATAAAGAAGTCACTGTCAACACCAGCCCTCACGTTGACAAAAACGCTCGTGAACATTTTGCCATTCTTACTCACAAGCGCATGATCGACATTGTTTCGCCAACCAACAAAACCATCGATTCCTTAATGCATCTCGAACTTCCAGCCGGTGTCGGCATCGAGATTAAAATGTAAATGCCGCATTTAATGCAAATAATTTTTTAAAAAAACTGCCCAAAATATACGGAAACCACCCCGTGTATCGGGGTTTTTTGTTACCAACTGTAACCACAATAATCAAAAAATGATTAACCAAGTCTTTACTACCAAATCACACATGTCCCAAACCTTCGTCGAAGGTAAAAGGGTTCCTGTCACGGTTTTATCTTTACCGGCTCAAATTGTTTCTCAGATTAAAACTGGTGAAAAAGATGGTTATCTTGCCATTCAGGTCGCTATTGGCAAAAAGAACCGTCCTTCCAACAAACCTCAACTATCTCACCTCAAACCCGCCAAAATTGAATATCAACCCCGTTGGTTTGGTGAAATTCTTCTTACTGACCAAGCCTCAGACTTAAAACCGGGAGACACTTTACCCATCACCGAAATCATCTCTGTTGGCGACTCCATCAACGTCACTGGCACCTCTCTTGGTAAAGGTTTCGCTGGCGTCATGAAACGCCACGGTTTTGCCGGTGGACCTCGTACTCACGGTCAATCAGATCGAAGTCGAGCGCCAGGATCAATTGGTAGAGGAACCACCCCAGGCCGCGTTCTTCCTGGTAAAAAAATGGCTGGACATATGGGTAACGTCACTATTACCACCAAAAATCTTAAAGTAATCTCTATTGATCCTGAAAAAAACGAAATTCTCGTCTCCGGTCCAGTCCCTGGTTACCGTGGCCAATTAGTTCGCCTCACCGTTACTAAAAAATCAACAATCAAGTCTGAAGCCAACAACTAAATTTTATGACTAATTCATACGAAATCACCGGCAAAAAAATTGAAGGAATTACTCTTCCTAAAGAGGTTTTTAGTGCCAAAATCAACCAACAACTTCTTACCCAAGCTCTTCACATTTATCGTAGCAATCAGACCCAAGGTACCAAAAGAGCCAAAACCCGTGGAGAAGTTGATCTCACCAAGAAAAAAGTCTATCGCCAAAAAGGTACTGGTAATGCCCGCCATGGTGCCAAATCTGCCCCCATTTTTGTTGGTGGAGGAGTTGCCCATGGACCCAGGGGTATTCTCGCCGCCCGCAAAAGACTCAATGTCAAAATGCGTCGCCTTAGTATCATTAGCGCCCTCTCTCATCTCAATCAAAACAACGCCGTTACTATTCTCGCCAACCTAGACAAAGCCACCGACAAAACCTCCGATATCAACAAACTTCTCACCAAACTCGATCTTAACCAAAAGAAAACTCTTCTCCTTACCGCTAACTCTTATCCCAAGCTTCTTCAGGCCGCCAAAAACATCCCTAACCTAAAACTCTCTCGCCACACCCTCACTAACGTTTATCAACTTCTCAACACTCACCACTTGCTCATCGACCAAAACAGTATTAATCCCATAAGCGAATGGCTTATCGGCGAGAAAACAACCGCAAAAAAATGATTATCAAACCTTTAATCACCGAAAAAACCCTTAAGGAAACGGCCCTCAATCGTTACACTTTCATCGTCGAGCCTTCAGCTTCTAAAGGTCAAATCAAGGCTACTGTCGAAGCCCTTTTCAAGGTCAACGTCATCAATGTCAAAACCGCCAAATATTCTTCGACCCGCTCACGCTCTGCCAGAACCGGTCGTTATCTCGATTCCAAATCGTATAAAAAAGCTATTGTTGAACTAAAACCCAAACAAACAATTAAATACTTTGAAACCAAATAATCATGGCCGCTCAATATTACAAACCCACCACTCCCGGTACTCGCCATCGCACCAAAAATACCTCAAAACTTTCTCGAGTTAGACCGCCAAAAAAACTCCGCCGAATCAGCAAAAACTATGCTGGACGCAATAATTCTGGTAAAATTACAGTTCGCCACCGAGGTGGCCGTCAAAAACGATTTTTGAGGCTAATCGACTTCAAGCGTAATGTCTTCGACATTCCTGCTAAAGTTGCCACGATTGAATATGATCCAAACCGATCAGCCAATATTGCCCTTGTACATTATGCAAACGGTGACAAGCGATACATTATCGCCCCAAATGGTTTGACCGTTGGTCAAACAGTCATTGCCAGTCAAAAAAATGCAGAAATTGAACCGGGTAACTGCTTGCCTTTAAGCAAAATCCCTGTTGGCACCCCCATCCATAACCTAGAAATTACCCCCGGTAAAGGTGGCCAAGTTGTCCGTTCAGCCGGATCAGCCGCCTACATTCAGGACAAAGAAGACAAATTTGCCAGCGTCAAACTTCCTTCAGGGGAAATTCGTCGCTTCCGAGTTGAGGCCATGGCCTCCATCGGTCAGGTCAGCAACCCCGAACACAAAAATCGCAAACTTGGCAAAGCTGGTCGTCGTCGTCTCATGGGTTGGCGTCCCACCGTTAGAGGAACCGCTATGCATCCAGCCGCCCACCCACACGGTGGCGGTGAAGGTCGCACTGGTGTCGGCCTTCCCAGTCCCAAGACTCCTTGGGGTAAGAAAGCTCGTGGAGCCAAAACTAGAAAACGAAAAAAATACTCTAATAAATTAATAATCAAAGATCGCCGATCAAAAAAATAAATTATAAAACTAGTAACTCATAACTAGTAACCAACAACTATATCATGGCTAGATCAAGCAAAAAAGGACCACATATTAACGAAAGACTTCTGTTAAAAGTTAATCGTCAAAAAGAAAGTAGCAAAAAAGAGTCAATCAAAACTTGGGCTCGCAACAGTCAAATTCCGCCAGAATTTGTCGGCCATACCTTTTTGGTCCATAACGGCCGAAAATTTTTAGAGGTATTTGTCTCCGAAGGTATGGTTGGGCACCGTTTAGGTGAGTTTTCTCCTACTCGCACTTTCTATGGACACGGCAAGATGACCAAACGTGTTATTAGCAAAACTTAAAAACCTATTTATGATAATCACCGCTACCCAAAGACAAATCCCTGTCACTCCTCGCAAGATGAGAATGATGGCTGTGGCCATTAAACAAATGAGACCTCAAGAAGCTATTGAGCAACTCGGATTTCTCAATAACTCAGCCGCCTTGCCTTTGCAAAAGGTCCTTAAAACCGCCACTGCTAATGCTATTAACAATCATAAACTCAACGCCGACAACCTCACCATTAAAGAAATTGTGGTCAATCAAGGCTGGACTCTCAAACGTTGGCAAGCTGGTGCCCGCGGACGTGGCAAACCCTACACCCGCCGCCGCGCCCACGTTACCGTTAAACTTGAATCTAAAGCACCTGTTATTGCCCAAAAAACTGCACAACCCAAAACTACCAAAACTGCAGCAGTTACCCCTAAAAAAGAAATAAAAATCACCAAAAAAATTGCTAAATCAAAAATTATTAAAAATAAATAAAAAGAACAAATAGTTTGTAATCTGGAATTTAACTAAACATGGGACAAAAAATTAATCCATCCGGCTTCAGAACCGGCATCCTCTATGATTGGAAATCAACTTGGTATGCCAACAAGCATACTTACGCTGATTTAGTGTCTCAAGATCACCAAATCCGCATCTTCCTTAAAGAGAAGCTCAAACTTGCTGGCCTCTCTCATGTTGACATTAAACGATCTATTAACACGATCGATATCTACCTAAATGTCTCTCGTCCTGGTGTTGTCATCGGTCGCGGCGGCGCTAATATTGAAGAACTCAAAAAAGATCTGCTCAAACTCATCAACCAAAAAGGCAAACCTCAAACTTCAGTCAATATCCACACAATTGAGATTCAACAGCCCGATCTTTCTGCCACCCTAATCGCCAGTCAAATCGCTTATCAACTCGAGCGTCGCTATCCACATCGACGAGCCAAAGATCAAGCCATCGAAAAGGCCATGGGTGCTGGCGCTAAAGGTATCAAGATTGTTTTTGCTGGTCGTATTGGCGGTGCTGACATTGGTCGTAAAGAAAAATATACTCAAGGTAAAATTCCCACTTCTACTCTCCGTGCTGATATTGATTATGCCCAAATTCCTGCTTTAACCCGATCTGGTTATGTCGGTATCAAAGTCTGGATTTATCGTGGCGAAAAACAAACAAAGTAAATGATTGAAAACTAAAGATATATGCTTCAACCAAAAAAACGCAAATACCGCAAAGAATTTAGAGGCAAGATGAGAGGCAATTCTCTTCGTGGTAGCTCTGTCGCCTATGGGGAATTTGGCCTCAAATCTCTCGGTCGTGGCTGGCTTACTGCTCGTCAAATTGAAGCCGCCAGACGCACTATCTCTCACCATACCAAACGCGCCGGTAAAACTTATATCCGCATTTTTCCCCACAAACCAGTAACTGACCGACCCGCCGGATCCCGTATGGGTAGCGGTAAGGGTGATATTAGTCACTACGTTGCTGTTATCACTCCTGGCCGAATCATCTTTGAGCTTGCCGGGGTTGACGAGATCACCGCTGAAAAAGCTTTTCAAAGTGCCGCCCACAAATTACCATTCAAAACCAAACTCGTAACTCGTAACTAGGAACTTAAAAATTAAATATATGGCTACTAAAAAAATCAAAAACCAACCTCAGGTCGATCCATCCAAAGAGATTGCCTCATTGCGCCAGCAACTCGCCCAAATTCGCCTTGATATCAAATCTGGTGTTGAAAAAAATACCAATGCTCACAAATCACTCAAACATAAATTAGCTCAACTATTAACTAAAAAACCACTAATAACTATTAACTAAAATATGAAAACTTTAACTGGAATCGTCAAATCAACCAAAATGACCAAAAGTGCCGTCATCGAAGTAACTACTTTTCGTCAACACCCTCTTTATCACAAACGCTTCCGGGTAACCAAGCGCTTCCTGGCTCACAACGAAATTGCCGCCAAGGAAGGTGAGAAAGTTCAGATCACCGAATCAAGGCCTCTCAGCAAGCTTAAGCATTGGAATATTACCAAAATTATTAACAACAAAAACTAGCAACTAAACCCATGGTTCAACTACGTAGCATTCTCAAAGTCGCCGACAACACCGGAGCCAAACGGCTACGGGTGATCTTGGTCCATGGCGGAAGCAAACGTCGTTTTGGCCATGTTGGTGACGTTATCTCTGCTTCAATTATTCAAGCTGATCCAAATTCTGCCGTCAAAAAAGGTCAAATGGTCAAAGCGGTTGTTGTTCGCACTCGCAAAGAAACTCGCCGTCCCGATGGCACTTACATTCGTTTTGACGACAACGCCGCCGTCATTATCGAAGGTCGGCACCTCAAAAATCCCATCGGCACTCGCGTCTTCGGACCCATTGCTCGCGAAGTTAAAGAAAACGGTTATAGCAAAATTGCCTCACTTGCCCCTGAGGTTCTCTAAATAAAAATATGAAACTACACATCAACGACACCATCAAAGTTTTATCCGGCGACGACAAAGGTCGTACTGGCAAAATTATCAAAATTTATCCCCGAACCAATCGGGTCATGGTTGATGGCCTTAATACTTACAAAAAACATCTCAAAAACAAGGACAACCAAGCCGGCGGCATTGTCACCCTCTCTCGCCCCTTTTCTGCCGGGAAAGTTATGATTGTCTGCCCCAACTGTAAAAAAACCACTCGGGTTATCTTTTCTATTACCGGCAAAGATAAAGTTAGAGTTTGTCAAAAATGTCACAAACCAATTACCACTGAAATTAAAAAGAAAACTAAAAAATAATCACTAACAACTAACATATGAACCAACTACGCCAAACCTACCAAAAAAAAATTATTCCCCAACTTCAAAAAGAATTGGATCTGGATAATCCCCTTGCCGCCCCACACCTCAAAAAAATCACCATTAATACCAGTTCTCCCGAATTTCACTCCAGTAAAGAACTCCTTGAAAAAACTTCCGCCTGGATTGGCGATATCTCTGGCCAAAAACCCAAAATCGCTCGCGCCAAACTTTCTATTGCCAGTTTTAATCTGCGGGAAGGTGATATCGTTGGCCTCTTTGTTACCTTAAGAGGCGAGCGGATGTATGATTTTTTCCAAAAACTGGTTAACGTCGTCCTTCCTCGTGCCAAAGATTTCCAGGGTGTCAAAACCACCAGTTTTGACTCACGCGGCAACTATACTCTTGGTTTAAGTGAGCAAATTGTCTTCCCTGAGGTAGATTATGATAAAATTGGACGTGTCCAAGGGCTAGAAATCACTATTAGCTCCTCAGCCCGTGATCCCAAATCTGCCAAAAAACTCTTAGAGTTACTCGGTATGCCTTTCGCCAAGGAAGGAAAATAACAACTTATCACTGAGCTCTGAACTCTTATAACTGAAACAATGGCTAAAAAATCAAAAATTCTTAAATCAATCAAACTCAAAGACCACTCCACTAGGAGCGTCAATCGTTGTCGTATCTGTGGACGTCCCCGTGGTTACATCCGCCAATTTGGCCTTTGTCGTCTATGCTTCCGCGAACTCGCTCACCGAGGCGAACTCCCTGGCGTCGTCAAATATTCAAAATAAATTATTACTTATTATCTCTGAGCTCTGAGCTCTTACCACTGACATATGGACCCAATCGCTAATTTCCTCACCCAAATCCGCAACGGCTACACCGCCCGAAAGACTTCGGTCACCACTCCTCACTCAAAGATCAAGGAATCGCTCGCTCAGATTCTCTCTCGCAATGGTTATCTTGGTGAAATCAAAATCAACGGCAACACTCCCCAAAAAACCATCGAGGTTAGCTTGGTTTACGAGGACCGGCTCCCGATTTTAACTCATCTCTCCCGGATCTCCAGACCTAGTGTCCGTGTCTATACTTCAGCCGACAAAATTCCTTACGCCCTTTCCGGAAAAGGTTTGACTATCCTCAGTACTAGTAAAGGTCTCATGGACAGCCGCACCGCCCGCAAATCCGGTATTGGTGGTGAAATTATTTGTAAAGTCTGGTAAGCATGTCTAGAATTGGCAATCAATCAATCATCATTCCTGCCTCCGTCACCATTGATATCACCGGTCAGGATGTTAGTGTCAAAGGTCCTCTTGGTGAACTAAAAGCAACTTTGCCCAAAGAAATCAAACTCGAACACCGGCAAGACCAGCTCCTTTTCACTCGTCCATCAGATATTCCCAGTGTCAAAGCGCTTCATGGACTTTCCCGCTCCTTAATCAACAACTTGATCATTGGAGTCACTGAAGGCTTCTCCAAAAACTTAGAAATGGTTGGTACCGGTTACCGTGTTGCCAAATCTGGCGACAAACTAGTCCTGAGCGTTGGCTATTCTCACCCTGTCGAAATCAATGCCGTTCCTGGGGTTAGCTTGGATATCGAAGGTAATAACAAAATTATTGTCAAAGGTATCGATAAACAATTAGTCGGGCAGATAGCCGCCAATATTCGTGCTGTCCGCTCCCCTGAGCCCTATAAAGGTAAAGGTATTCGCTATACCGGTGAAACCGTTCGCCGTAAACCTGGCAAAGCCGCCAAAACTGCCGCCTAAAAAACCTTACAAATAACTAAAACTAATTTATGAAAGTCAAACACTACTCCAACAAAAACCAACGCCGCCAAGTTCGCATCAGGGCCAAACTTACCGGTACCGCAGTCAGACCTAGAATTAGTGTCGACCGTAGTAATAAACATCTCTTCGCTCAACTAATCGACGATACCGCCCGAAAAACCCTTTTTGGCTTTTCCACTGCCGGACTCAAAGACCAAAAAGGCACCAAAACTGAACAAGCCGCTCTTTTGGGTGAGGCTATTGCCAAAAAAGCCCTCGATCTAAAAATTAAAGCCGCCATCCTTGACCGGGGTTCCTATCGTTATCACGGCCGGATCAAGGCTCTTACCGAATCTATCCGCCAAAATGGACTTAAGATATAATAACCAATTGGCCATTCTGAGCCTGCCAAGAATCTAGCGCAACATAATTTATAAATAAAATACATGGCTACAAGACAATTCGACCACAACCAAAATAACAAACCTACAGATGATTTTGACCAAAAAGTCCTTCAAGTTCGTCGCGTCTCCAAAAAGACCAAAGGTGGCAACCGTATCGGCTTCACCGCTCTTGTCATTGTCGGCGACCATCGCGGCCAAGTTGGCGTTGGGCTCGGTAAAGCTCCCGACGTTCGCGCCGCCGTCAACAAGGGTACTCGTCTTGCCAAACGTGACATGGTCAACTTACCCTTAG
>CAYIUD010000016.1:0-9037 GCA_964366265.1 uncultured Pseudomonadales bacterium
AAACCCTGCCTGCCGGCAGGCAAGCCATCGGCTGGGACCCATCAAGTAAAGAACTCATAAATATTTGTTGCCAGACTGCGGCATAAGGGGGAGAAAAGAAAGTATGCAAGTAAAAAAAATATACCTAGACAAACCGGGAAAGATTGATTTGATAGTGCCTTTTACTAAGGAAGGGGAAGAGGTGGAGGTAGTGGGGGTGATTCGAGGTGAGAAAAAGGGAGATTATGAAGTAAATGTAGTGAGTGATCACAAAGTGGGGAATACCTTTGGGAGGGTAAAGATTAGGGGAATTGCCAAAAATGGGGCGCAGGTGAAAGTAACAGGGACGATTAAGATTGATGAGGGAGCGCAGGGGGTGGAAGATTTTTTGGAAATGAAGTTGTTGGTGTTGGATGGAGAGAGTAGTGCATGGGCGGAACCAAAATTGGAGATAGAAGCGAATGAAGTGAAAGCATCGCATGCGGCGACGGTAGGGCAGATTGATGAAGAAGAGCTGTTTTATTTACAAGCAAGAGGGATCTCTAGAATCAAGGCGGAAAAGTTGATCGTGGAGGGATTTTTGAGGTTTTAGGGTGTACAATTTGGGCATGTTGGACGTAGTTAAAATCCGTAAAGATTTTCCGATTTTGGAAAGGGAAGTGAATGGACATAAGTTGGTCTATTTGGATAACGCGGCGACGAGTCAAAAACCGAAACAAGTGATAGAGGCGATCGTGGATTACTACGAAAATCACAATGCCAATGTTCACCGAGGGATCCATACTTTGAGTGAAGAGGCGACGCAAATGTGTGAAAATGCGCGGAAGAAAATTGCTTTATTTATCGGAGCAAAGACTGAGAAAGAGATAATTTTTGTGCGCAATGCGAGTGAAGCGATAAATTTGGTGATGTATAGCTGGGGGGAGCAAAATGTGGGTAAGGGGGATAAGGTGATTATTTCGTTGCAGGAACATCATTCAAATCTGGTGACGTGGCAGGTGTTATGTGAGAAAAAAGGGGCATCTCTTAAAGTGATTGATGTGGATGAGGAGGGGAGTTTATTGCTTAAAGGTGGAGGAAAGAAAGTACTTGAGGGGGTGGAGATGGGAAGTTTGGAGAGTTTGTTGGATGAAAGAGTGAAACTGGTGGCGGTGACGCAGGTGAGCAATGTATTGGGAACAATAAATCAGTTGTCAGAGATAAGAGCGCAGATTTCGGCAAAAGCAAAACAGGCTAAATTTTTGGTAGATGGAAGCCAATCTGTTCCACATATGCCGGTAGAGGTGAGTAAAATGGGGGCAGATTTTTTGGTATTTTCGGGACATAAAATGTTGGGGCCGACAGGGATAGGAGTGTTGTGGGCAAGGAAGGAGATTTTGGAAGAGATGCCCCCGTTTTTGTATGGCGGAGATATGATTAGCGAGGTAAAGCTGAACAAAACCAAATGGAATGAGTTACCGTGGAAGTTTGAGGCGGGAACGCCGAATATGGAAGGAATGGTGGGGTTGGGGGCGGCGGCGGATTATCTGAAGGAATTGGGGATGAAGGAGGTGGAAAGAACGGAAAAAGAGTTGACGGGTTACGCTCTAAAAAAAATGGAGGAGCTGGAAAAAGAGGGAATGATTCAGATTTATGGAACCAAGGATTTGAGTAAGCGAAGCGGGGTACTGACTTTTAATGTGGTGGGGGTGCATGCACATGATACGGCGCAGATTTTGGATAGTTTTGGAATTGCGGTGCGATCGGGGCAACATTGTGGAGCGCCGGTAGTGGAGAAATTTGGGGTAGTGGCAATGGCAAGAGCGTCGCTTTATTTTTATAACACCAAAGAAGAGATTGATTATTTGGTGGAGAAAATTAGAGAGGTTAAGAAGATTTTTAAGTTAACATAATTGTTCCGTTCTTTGCTTGCCCAAAGAACGGAACCAAGAAAGGGCACCCTTAGATGTCGATTCAGGTCGCCAAATATTTATTCGAATATCTCCCAAGGACCTGATGGACATAAAGTCCATCGGCTGGGACCCATCAAGTAAGGAATTCATAAATATTTGTTGCCAGACCTGCCTGCTGGCAGGCAGGTTGCGACATGAGGGGAGAAAAGAAAGATGCAATATTCGGAAGAGGTGATCGATCATGCAAAAAATCCAAGAAATTTTGGGGAATTGGAGGGAGCAACACAGATAGTGCGAGAGAGTAACGCGACTTGTGGAGATATGGTGGAGTTTTATTTTGAAATTGGGGAAGGGAAAGTAAAAAAGGTGAAGTTTCGGGGAGTGGGGTGTGCGTTATCGACAGCGATGGCGTCAATGTTGACGGAGAAAATAACAGGAATGGCAACGGAAGAGGTGAAGAAGTTGGATGAGAAAGTGGTGGAGGAGTTGATGGGGGAAGTGAATCCAGGGAGGAAAAAGTGTGTGATGTTGCCGGTGGTGGCAGTGAGGAAAATGAGTTCTTAATTAAGTTGGCCTTTAGAGGTGTGTTAGTAGTTTTGAATAAAAAAAGCCAAGCAATATTGCTTGGCTTTCAAAGAATTAATGACTTGATGGTTCATTTGATTCGAAGTGGCCGACTTGTAGAACTTTTGTAATGATGTCCTCGACGGTACGGTCATAATGAGGTTGACCGTTTTCTAAGACACGCCAAATCCCCTTTGCCCACTCTCCAGTGTATGGATTGTAGGTGCAGCGAGGATAAGGGGCATGAAGATAATCTGAGTTACCTTGAGCGGCAGCCTCTGAAAGAGGCCGACAATCAAAGCAAACATACCGATATTCACAATCCCGGCAAACCATGACTGAATCTTTGGTTGTTGACCAAATTTGCTGCATAGCATTTCCGATCATTACTGATTCCAGGCTACCTGCTTCAATTGTATTTCCAATGACATGGTTTCGGGAAAAGATGCAGGGTAAGATGTCGCCTCTGTCAGTGATAGTGATTTTTCCAGCCAAACAACTATGGCTATTAAGATAATGATCGACCTTGGCTTTTTCAGCTTTGAAATTTGGTCTGACCATGTAGCCATATTTGACTGTATTTTGCGGTGAGGGACTTAAGAGTGAGTCGAGACCTCGGCCTTTAGGACGAATCGGGTCTGGTGATTTACCAGAGAAACCAATTTCGGTGATTAGATTACGAGTTTGATCAACAGTATGTTGATTGTGTCGCATCAATACCATCTCGACCCTAGTTTTTACTCCAGCTTCCTTGAGTCGTTTAAGATTTTTGATTGTTAGAGTGTGACTGCCAGGAGTCTGGGTGATTTGATCATGAATCTCAGGATCGTTGGAGTACAACGATACGGCGATGTTTAATCCCAATCTCTTGATTCTGGTGATCTTGGCAGGTGTGAGTAATGTGGCATTAGTAAAAATCTCCACGTATTCATACCCCAGTTTTTTGGCGTAGGTGGCCAAATCTAGGACGATTTTCTTTTCTTCACTTTTGTAAAGAAAAGGCTCGCCGCCAATGAATTGACATTTACGACAACCAAGATCATATGATTCCTTGATCAGGTCCAGCCAGTTTTGATAACTGAGCTTTGGTCTTGAAGGGATAGCTGCACCATCATCAGCCATTGGTAGTAAACCCATCATCTCTCGATGTGTGGGAGGCATGCTTTCGGCGTAACAATGGATGCAAGATTCATTGCAGTCATCGGAAATGATTTCGAACCAAACAAATCCCAACTTAATAGTTGTTGGGTTGGGTTTGAGTTCTAGGTCTTTTCGGTTGCCGATCTCGGCGATGCCTAGATCGGCTAGCTTACTCCAATATCCAGGGTTTTCTGTTTCCCCGGTCAAGATTGAGACGGCTGTCTCATTGACGGAATAGACATTCCCTGTATTGGTATCCAGAATGGCTCCACGAAGTGCTCCTTTGACCACAAAAACACCATTTTTGAGGGTGTAAGGGTTCATCTTTTCTCCTTATCCAATCATTTTTCAATGTGCGATCCATATTGTAACATACTATAAGTTTATAGTCGTCTTTGGAAGGTACAAAATTAAGTCCTATATGTTATAATGGGATGGTTGTATAATAGTACTATTGAGCTAGTCACAGGGGTGGAAGTTTCGTTTCGGTGTGATCCTGACGTTGCATGCAGCCCTGCTGGTGGTCCGTCAGAGTGTATGCCAGATAGTGATCCCTACTCAAGTGGAGATGACGATTAGGTGCAGGTTTTTTTTAAGAGGACAAGAGTAATCTTGTCCCTATTTTTTTGATTTTATAAATTCAAAAATAGAAGTGTTACTTTTTAGATATTCTTGCCAATGAGGAAGGAGCTTTTTTTCAGTTTCCTGCAAGAAGTCATGCCCGACTTTTTCCTCACCTTCCTGAAAATACTCTCCATCATTGTTAAGTCTAATGCGAAGCTCGTTATCGGTTGCCAATTCGATTACCGCATGCTCAATTTCTCCATTTCCGAGATATTCGTGAAGAACTTCATGCATTAAATAAACCATTGAGTAATTCTCCCAGTCTTCTTTGTGACCCCAGAAAATTTTTCTATTACCAAGGTACTTACCCCCGCCTACTTTTGGATCAATTACAAAGATGGTAAATTCATCATCAGGAAATTTGTATTTCGTTATTTCCTCAACAGTATTAACAACTTTTTCACTTTTGCTCGCCCATTCTTGTTCTAACCATTCTTTGTATTCAGTTGATGTCCTCATTAACTCACCAAATTCATTTGATTTAACGCACTCCTCAAACAAAGGCTGAGTTTGTTCTGCAACTTTCTGCAACTTAGTTTGATAGTCCTCTGAAAAGAATACGTGGATATTTTGGTTAAGATAAAAGGAATATGCTTCCTGATATTTCTTCCATAAGACATTCTTTGTGTCGTCCCACTTTGTTAGTTTCGTACCCTTTTTGGTAAAAAGTACAGAAGCCACTAACAAGTTTTTGTTGATTTCAAACTTTAATCTCATGACCGCATTTTATCATTTTGCTATGATGAAGCGGATGAAACCAACTCAAGTTCAAACAAGGGTAATTAGAAAGGATAACTTAGCGGGGAATTTTTGGTCGGTGTGGATGGAGCGGGGAGGGATTGAGTATGAGGCGGGACAGTATTTGAGCCTGAAAGTAAGTGAGGAGGGGCAAAGACGGAGTTATAGTTTGGCGAGTTACCCCCAAGAAAATGACTTGCAGATGGTAGTGGATGTGACCCCGATGGGTAAGGGGAGTAAATATATTTTGGGATTGGAAACGGGGCAGATGGTGGAGATATTGGTGCCGGTGGGAGGGTTTGAGGTTTTGCCGGAACAAAGGGCAGAGACAACCAAGGGATTTTTGTTGGTGGGAACGGGGAGCGGGATTGTCCCCTTGCGGTCAATGATCTTTGATCTGCTTAAAGTTAAAAAAGAAACTAGACCAGTGCAGTTAAACTGGGGGATGAGATATGAAAAAAATTTATTTTGGACAAAAGAATTTCTAGATTTGCAGAAGGAGTATACAAATTTTAAGTTTGATTTGGTGTTGAGCAAACCAACAGAAACTTGGACCTACTGCCGGGGGCATGTGGGTGATTGTTTGGTGGGGCATAAAATGGATTTTACGGGTTGGCAGGCATATTTGTGTGGAAGTAAAGAGATGATTGCGGAGGTGGGCGAGTTACTAGTTAATCACGGGATAGGGAGAGAGTCGGTTCATTTTGAGAAGTTTTACTAATTTTTTTCTTCCAGATACCTGCCGCAAAAAACGGCCGTTCTCGCCCAGCGGCTCGTCGGCCTCTAACTCGATTTGAAAACCCCCTTCGGGGACCGGGCTTTTCTAAATCTGCGTAGCGTTTTTGCTTTGCAGGTATCTGGAAATCGAAAATAAGATCAAGTTGTGTTAAAGTTCTTTTTATGAGTTATACCGCAGGTTCTGAGAATAAACCAACGAGAACAAAGTATCAGGTTAAAGTAATCAATGATAAGTGCATCGGGGCGGCGTCGTGTGTGGCGGTGGCGGCAATGACATTCAAGTTGAACGGTGAAAATAAAGCAGACGTGATTGATCAAGATGGAAATGTGGATGAGGAAAAAATGTTGGCGGCGCAGAGTTGTCCGACAGCGGCGATTGAGGTGATTAATGTAGAGACAGGAGAGAAAGTTTGGCCGAAATGAATAATGACTTTAAATTAATTGCCGGGGTGGTGGGGGGAAGTTTACTGTTATTGGTATTGGCGATGGTAGGGTTTGGGAGATTGGCGAAGAGTGAAGGGTTGGGGGGAACGGTAAAAGAGATTAAAGGGGAGGAGAGATTTGTCATGGTAAAAGGTGAGACTAAAGTGACGATTGTTGAGTTTAGTGATTTTCAGTGTCCGGCGTGTCGGGCGGCTCAGGGTTTGGTGAAACAGATTGAAGAAAAGGAAGGAGTCAAGGTGGTGTATCGTCATTTTCCCTTGAGTAATATTCATAAGAACGCGCAATTGGCGGCAGAGGCGGCAGAGGCGGCTTTTGATCAGGGTAAGTTTTGGGAATATCATGATGTATTGTTTGCAAAACAAGCTGATTGGTCTGAAGAAAAAAATCCTAAGGAGAAATTTGTTGTTTATGCCAAAGAATTGGGTTTGGATGATGGGAGGTTTGAGAAGGCTTTGGAGGAAAGAGTGTTTAAACAGAAAGTAGTGAGTGATTATCAGGAGGGATTGCGATTGGGATTACGGGGAACACCAAGCTTTTTTGTGAATGGCCGGGAAGTGAAAATTGACAAGTTATTGGGGGAAGTTGAGTCATTGCTGAAGTGAGGTAAAATGGGTTTGTGAAGATGATGAAGGCGTTGTTGATAGTGATAGGAATGGTGGTGGTGATTGGTGGGGGATGGTATTGGCTCAAAAAAACGGTTAAGCCGGAGGAGAAGGCGGCGGTGGGAAATAATATGGTGGTGAATGAGAGGATCGTGAGGAAATATGAGGAGGCGAAGTTGGGTTTGAGTGATAATTCGGAGAAGATAAATTTGTCCTCAGTGGGGAAAATCAAAGGGTTGGGGATGGCAGTGAGGGAGGTGAGTGGAGAGGTTTTTTTGCATACAATTTTGGCGGAGTTGCCTGATCCGGAAGTTGGTAAGTTTTATGAAGGTTGGTTGGTGAGAGAAAGTGATAAAAGTGTGGTTTATAGCGGAAGATTGGAATTGAGAAAGGGTGGGTGGATGTTGGAGTATGTGGGGAAAAAGGATTTGAATGATCATAAGTTGGTAGTGGTGACTTTGGAGAGTAAGGATGATCAAAAACCAGAGACGCATATTTTGGAAGGGAGATTTGATTAAAGTTGATGGTTAAAAATTATGGCAAAGATAAGGAGGTGAGTAAGTGAATGTTTACCAGGGATAAAGATAAATTAGCTTGGTCAAAGTTTTTGATATTACTGAGTGTTTTGAGTGCTTCTTTGGCGGTCTTGGGGGCGATGGGGAGTGATTTCTATTTGGCGAGTACCCAATGGATGTTGGTGGGAATATTGAGTGGGGTGTGGGCGGTCTATTGTTTGGTCGAAGCTCAGTTCAGATTGAAAAAGTAAGGGCTTGGGTTACAATCTGAGAATGGTAACAGAAGAACAAGTGAGAGAAGCTCTTAAGGGGGTGATTGATCCGGAGTTGGGGGTGAATATTGTGGATTTGGGGTTGATTTATGATATTAAAGTGGATGGAGGTGGGGTGGTCATTGAGATGACTTTGACCAGTCCAGGGTGTCCATTGGCTCCAGTGATTGACCAATTGGTGCGTGAGGCGGTGAGTGGTTTGGGGATTGGAAAAATAAAAGTGGAATTGGTTTGGGATCCGCCTTGGATGCCGGCGATGATGAGCGAAGAGGTCAAGGCAGAGTTGGGAATTGAAGATTAGACTGGTAAAATGAGGCAATGAAAGTTTATCTGGGGGCGGATCACGGGGGTTATGAGATGAAAAAAGAACTAAAAGAGTGGTTGCGAGGTAGGGTAGATGAGGTGGTGGATGTGGGAGCGGAGAGGTTTGATAAGGAAGATGATTTTGTGGATTACGCCCAGATGGTAGCGGAAAAGATACAGGATGAGGCTGTGGGAATAGTGCTGTGTCGGAATGGAGTAGGAGTATCAATTGCGGCAAACCGATATTTGGGAGTGAGGTGTGTACTTGGATTTGATGAGAAGCAAGTGGAGAGGGCGAGGAAAGATGATGATGTTAATTGTTTGGCGTTGCCGGCTGATTACATTGATTTGGAAAAGGCAAAGAAATTGGTGGGCAAATTTTTGGAGACGGATTTTGAAAAGAAAGAGAAATATGTACGACGACTGGAAAAGTTGGAGGGAATGGGTGGTGGTTGCCTTGCCTGCCGGCAGACAGGTTGTGGAGGGGGATGCTGTTAGTTTTATTAATACAGTATTCGCCGCAAAAAACGGCTGTTATCACCCAGCGGGTGATCCAGCCTCTAACTCGATTTGAAAACCTCTTCGAGGGCCGTGCTTTTCAAAATCTGCGTAGCGTTTTTGCTTTGCGAACACTGAGTAAAACTCATGGTAATATCTTCGTATGGTGACGATCATTCCGGCGATATTGAGACCGAATTTGGTGGAGTTTCGAGAGGATTTTGACAAGATAAAGGGATTGGTAAAAAGAGTTCAGGTGGATGTGATTGACGGAGTGTTTGCAGATAATCGAACAGTGTTTCCAGAAGAATTGGAGGCGATTGATACGGTGGTGGAGTGGGATTGGCACTTGATGGTGGAAAAACCAGAGAAGTGGGTGGATCGGTGTGTGAGGGGTGGAGGAGGGAGAGTTTTTGGGCAGATTGAGAAGATGGATGACCCGGTTAAATTTATTGCGGAGGTGCAAGTGGCGGGGATGGAAGCGGGGTTGGCGGTGGATTTGGAAACCGAGGTAACGAAAATTGAGGAGTTTGTGTGGGATTTGGATGCGGTACTGTTGATGTCGGTGAGGGCAGGATTTCAGGGGCAGGAGTTTGATGAGAAAATATTGGAGAAGATAGAGCGAGTGAGAGCAATGAGACATGATTTGCGGATAGTGATTGATGGGGGCTTGGATGTATCAGAAATCAAGAAATTGATTGATGCAGGGGAAGGGGTGCTTATCTCCG
>CAYIUD010000017.1:0-9027 GCA_964366265.1 uncultured Pseudomonadales bacterium
ATCCAATCCTAAAGAAAAAATCAATCTTGTTGTCACTTTCTGGAATCAAAGTTTAGCCAATTACCAAGGAACCAGTCTATCCACTACCACCTATGCTGACTTCACCTCCGAATTCATCACTAACAACCCCCTTACCACTCCAACAGTTACTGATACCAATCTCTACGCCGGTCCTGATTATCAATTCACTATCGATTCCAACAACCTCACTTCTTTAGTTTTTTTTAATCACCACGAAACTGAGTCTTTTCGCTTTGATCGTAACCCCAACCCTTTTCTCAAACTCACTACCTATCCTTTAATCAAAGAACCTTTATCTCTTAATCAACTTGACAAACTTCCACCACATCCACAGTACCAACTTGTCAATACTGAGCCACTTCGATTTTTGGTCAATTCTTCCTGGACTCCTTTCCAAACTCCATCTCTTAAAATCATCTTCGATCTTCTTAAATTTTTATTATTTATCATCACTATTATCTATTTTATTGTCCCCATTTCTTTCTTTAAATACCTAAAGTCACACCCTTTCACCCTTCTGATTATTTTACTCGGCACTTTTTTCTGGTCAGTTACCACCGTTCGTAGCGGCTCACTCACCCCTTATGGTCTCAGTTTTTGGGGTGCTCACAGCCATGATGCCACTTTTCATCTGTCTTTGATTGAATCATTCAAAGATTCTTTTTGGCCCCTAAACAATCCCAATCTTACCGGCACGGTCATAAAAAATTATCATTTTTTCTACGACTATCTCCTCGCTTTAATTTCCAAGATTTTTGCTATCCCTGCCCTCGATCTTTATTTCCGCTATTTGCCTCCGTTGTTGGCTCTCCTTACTGGTTTACTTTCTCTTAATCTACTTCGTCAATGGAAATATTCAACTGTCGCGACCAACCTCTCGCTTCTCTTTGTCTATTTTACTGGTTCCCTGGGTTTTATTCCCAATCTTCTTCAACAAAAAGGCCTTTTCGGCGGCGAATCAATTTTTTGGATGCAACAAAATGTCACCACTCTAATCAATCCACCCTTTGCTTTTTCACTTATCATTCTTCTACTTATTTTCAATTTACTTGAATCTTGGCAAAAACGACCCACTCTAAAACATTTCCTGATCCTCGCTCTCCTTTCCGGAATACTCATCCAGATCAAAGCTTATGCCCTTGTACTCCTCCTTTTATCTTTAGGAATCACCACCATTTTTAGTGGTTCAAAAACTCGACCCAATCTCATTTATCTGACTCTGGCCATCTTCCTAACGACCATTCTCTTTTTCCTTCCTAGTTATTCTTCCGGATCACTTTTCGTCTTCAAACCTTTTTGGTTTGTTAATTCTATGGTTGCCGCTCAGGATCGGCTCAATTGGGAAGCCGCCGCCAACGCCTGGCAAGCCTATCAAGCTAACACTCAATTTGGCAAACTCTTTTTATTACATCTGCTCACCACCACCATTTTCTTTACCGGTAATTTAGGGATTAGATTATTCGCTCTACCCCGTTGGTGGTCAAATTTCACCGGTTCTCTAACCGAACGGCTCAGTTCTTGGATTGTTTTAATTGGTTTAGTCCTACCTTTCATCTTTATTCAATCCGGCAACTCCTGGAATTCAATTCAATTCTCATATTACTCCCTCTTCTTTTTAAGTTTATTACTCGGACCAATCATTGTTCGCCTCCTCACCAACCAACACACTCTACCTCAGTTTATCTTCTGTCTCTTTCTGATTCTTTTTATGACCCTTCCCACTACCATTGGTTCACTCAAAGAATTTTTAAGTCCCAGACCATCCACCACGATCTCCCATGAAGAATTAAGAAGTCTGGATTTTCTCTCCCGTCAGCCTCACAAACAAGTCATTGCTCCTGTTTTCAATCGTTATGAACGACACCCCTATACCACTCCTCTTCCTCTATTTGCCAGTGACAGCACCGCCTATATCTCCGGACTCAGTGGCCAACCTCTTTATTTTGCCGATGAGGTTAACCTAATTATTATGGATTACGACTTCAGTGAAGCCAAAAAACTTAATCAAAAGTTATTCAATACCACCGATACCCAATTCGCTCTCGATTTTATCTCTCAAAATCAAATTGATTATCTCTACCAATCCCCCCAAAATTATCTTGATCTCCATGAACTAAATAAGTATTTCCTTCCTCTCTTTGACTCTGGTAATTATTCTATCTACACTCGTCTAAGATGAAAATATCCGCCGTCGTCAATACCCTCAACGAAGAAGTTAACATTATTGATTGCCTAGAATCTCTTTCCTGGGTCGATGAAATCATTGTTGTCGACATGGAGTCCGATGACAAAACCAAAGATTTGGCCTACCGTTACACCAAACACGTTTATAATCACCCTCGAATCGGCTATGTTGAACCCGCTCGAAATTTTGCTTTAAGCAAGGCCACCGGCGATTGGATCATGATTTTAGACGCAGACGAAAGGATTCCTCAGACTTTAGCCAGCAAACTTATTGATATCGCTGAAGAAAACAAAGTCAATTTTGTACGCATTCCACGTCAAAACCTTATTTTTGGTCACTGGATTGAACACTCTCGTTGGTGGCCTGATTACAATATCCGTTTTTTTAAACGAGGCCGGGTTGAATGGCAAAACGAAATTCATTCCATTCCTATTACTCACGGTGAAGGCCTAACTCTGGATCCCAAAAAAGAATTTGCTCTCGAGCATCATCACTATATTTCTATTGACCAATATCTTGATCGTCTTCGTCGTTACACTGACATTCAATCCAAAGAACTTCTTGACCAAGGTTATCAACTTGACTGGACTGATCTAATTACCAAACCAACTTCCGAATTTCTTTCCCGTTTTTTCGCTGGCCAAGGATATCAAGACGGTTTCCACGGCCTAGCTCTTGCCGGACTGCAAGCTTTTTCAGAATTTATCGTCTATCTCAAGGTCTGGCAATCCCAAGGATTCAAACCGGAAAAAGGCCACAAGTTTATTCAATCCCTAAACAAGCTTTTTCTTTCCAAAGGCAAGGAACTTGCCTATTGGCTCACCAGCCTTCAGATCGAGTACACTGCTAGCAAATTTAAACGTACCCTGCTTAGAGTTAAACGCAAATTCTTATGAAACTCGCTATTGTTATTATCAATTACAACACTCCTGGCGACACCGTTGCCTGCCTTGAATCAATTAAAAAAGCCACTCTTCCTAAAGACTTAAAAATCGAAACCACCCTAGTTGATAACGCCTCCTCTGATGACTCTATTCACATTTTCAAAAATAAATATCCGGAAATTAATTTAATCGAAAGTCCAACCAATCTTGGTTTTGCTGGTGGTAATAATCTAGGCATACAATCTGCTTTAATCGAAAATCCAACTCATATTTTGTTACTTAATCCGGATACTTTAGTTGACAAAAACTTCTTCACTCACTTGCTTAACTCGGCCATTACCGAACCCCAAGTTGGCATTGTTAGCCCACTTATTTATTTTGCTTCAGGTTATGAATTCCAAAATAGATATTCCAAAAAAGACTTAGGTAAAGTCATTTGGTACGCTGGCGGGATCATGGACTGGAATAATGTCTTGGGTAGCCATGCTCACGTTGACGAAGTTGATCATGGTGAACTCAATAATCCTTCCGATACCGATTTTGCTACTGGTGCCTGTATGCTCATCAAACGTCAAGTCATCGATCAAATTGGTCTGCTCAACGAAAAATATTTTCTTTATTTAGAAGACTTAGAATTTTGCCAACGAGCCAAAAGAGCTGGTTGGCAAATTGTTTTTGACCCCCGTCCCAAAGTTTGGCACAAAGTCTCCCAAAGCTCCGGTATTGGCTCATCGCTTAACGATTATTTCATTACCCGTAATCGACTCCTATTTGGTATGAAATATACCCATTTTCGCACCAAGTTTGCCCTTCTACGGGAAGCCTTCCGCAAATTAACTTATGGAACTGATGCCCAAAAAACTGCCATTAAAGATTTTTTTCTGGGACATCTTGGCCGTGGTAGTTGGCTCAAACACTAATCAAGTACAATTAACCTATGCCTAAACTATCTATCATCATTCTCGCCAAAAACGTCGCTGACGAAATCGTACCCACTCTCAAAACTGCTAAAAAAATCGCTGACGAAATCATTCTTATTGATACTGGCTCCACCGACAACACTCTAAAAATTAGTAAGCCATACATCACTAAACTTATTCAAACCAAGGGTCACGATTTTGCCTCTTGGCGTAACTTAGGTGCCAAGCATTCTCACGGTGATTGGCTTTTATATCTCGACTCTGATGAGCGTATCCCCAAACCTTTAGCTGGGGAAATTCTTGCCAATCTTCAAGAACCAATCCATGACGCCTACACCATTCCTCGTTACGAAATTTTTTATGGCAGACACTTAAATCATTGGCCAGACCCTTATGTCCTTCGTTTAATCAAAAAAACTGCTCTCGTTGGCTGGAAAGGTAAACTCCATGAACAGCCAGAAGTTAAAGGAACAATCGGACAACTAAAAAATACCCTCATTCACTTGAGTCACCGCAATCTTAAACAAAATTTAACCAATACCATTGCCTGGTCCAAACTCGAAGCTCAAATGCTCCTTGATGCCAACCATCCTTCGATCAAAGGTTGGCGTTTCTGGCGCATTCTTCTTACCGAATTTTGGATCCGCTTTGTTAAACAAGGTCTCTGGAAGGATGGTACCGAAGGCAATATTGAAGTCATCTACCAAATGTTTTCTCGTTTCATTACCTATGTCCGCCTTTGGGAAATGCAACGCAATCCTTCTCTCGAAGAGACTTACAAAAATATTGATAAAAAAATCCTTCAAGAATGGAAAGAATAAAAACCGCCGTTCTTTTTGACCCCTATCTTGACACCCTTGGTGGGGGAGAGCGTTACATTTTGACTATCGCCCAAATTTTACTAGACTCAGGTTGGCAAGTTGATCTTGCCTGGCATGATCAAAATACCCTAAAAAATGCTCAAAATCGTTTCGGCCTAAACCTTAAAGGCTTGACTGTTAGTAGCGAGTACTACCAACTTTTTGCTCAAAAATCCTCCCTATTAACCCGTTTCCAATCTCTAAAAAATCTGGACTTAGTCTTTATTATTAGTGACGGTAGCGTCCCTATTCTTTTTGGCAAAAAAACATTTTTACACTACCAAGTTCCCTTTACCACGACTAACAGTCTCACTTTATTAAATTCACTTAAGCTTTTAAGTATTAACCAAATTATCGTCAACTCTGATTTCACCAAATCAGTCATTAATAAAACCTTACATACTGACAAAATTACCGTTCTCTATCCACCCATTGATACCACCTCTTTTAAGCCTACTAAAAAAACCCAATCCATTCTTAACGTTGGCCGTTTCACTTCACCCTCACATTCCAAACGTCAGGATGTCCTAATCGATGCTTTTAAAAAACTCTGTCAGCTAGGGATCAAGAACTGGGAACTAATCTTGGCCGGCGGTCAAGTTGGTTCTGATTCCCAGTTAAGAGATCTGCAAAAAATGGCCAAAGGTTATCCCATCAAATTCGAAGTTAATCCTAGTTTCGACAAACTAAAAACTCTTTATGGTCAATCTACCCTTTATTGGCATGCCTCTGGTTTCGGAGTTGATGAAATTCTTAATCCTGAAGCCGTTGAACATTTTGGTATTGCCACCGTCGAAGCCATGAGTGCTGGTGCTGTCCCCGTTGTCATCAACAAAGGTGGTCAAAAAGAAATTATTGATTCTGATTCCGGCTTTCTCTGGGACAACTTGAGCGATTTAGTCGAGATTTCTCAAAAATTAATCACCAAACCCAAACTAATCAATCAATTAGCCAAAAATGCTCCAATTCGAGCCCAAAGATTTAACCTTGAACACTTCCACCAGACTTTTCTGACTTTACTTAAATGAAGAAAACTTTTTTCTACCACCTCTTCTTCATCACCATTTTTGTTTCTACATTCCTTATTCGTCTCCTCTTAATTAAGAACTCCAATCTAGCTTTTACTTCCGATCAAGCACGTGACATGATCGCTATCAGAGCTATTGTTCATCATTTCGATCTACCTCTTATTGGTCCAATCACCGGTATCCCTGGTCTGTATCTCGGCCCTTTTTGGTTTTTCTTTAATATCATTCCATTTGTTGTCTCAGGTGGCCACCCTGCTTCCTTAGTTATTTGGCAAATTCTTTGGCTACATCTTTCTACCACGGTTCTCTACTTTTACTTTTATAAAAAAAATCCGGTTTTTGCTTTGCTTTCGGCATCACTATATCTTCTTAGCCCTTTTGCTTTTTATACTTCCCGTTACTCTTTCAACCCTCATCTCCTCCCTGCCTTCACCATTTTCTTTTTCATATTATTAGATTCATTATTATCTGCCCCTGCCAAGGGGAAGAAGCACTCTAGTGCAGATAGGGTTTGGAAGAAAACTTTTTTATTGGGATTATTAATTGGTCTTTCGCTTCAACTCGAAGCCGCTACGGCCATTGTTTTCATTCCAATTACAGTCATCTTTTTATTAAAAAATAAACCCAATCTCATTCTGGCCTTCATCGCTCTATTTGGCACTCTTCTCCCCCAAATCATTTTCGAATTCCGCCACCATTTTATTATGACCAAAGTCGTAATTGATCAATTCACTGGTAAAAATGATGTCATTCAAAATACTCTTGGTTTTAATGACTTAATTATTGATCGCTTTAATTCTCTAAGACAGATCTTCACTGGCACTCTTCCCTTACCTTATTTTCTTACAATCATTTTAATTATTACTGCTATTTATCAAAGCAAAACTAAGGATCTACTCAAATCAAAAGTATTTACTTCTGCTTCCTTCTTAGTTTTGATTTTCTTCTATCTCCTTTTTTTTCTCTATCCTCATCCAATCAAATCTTGGTACCTTTATCCTCTTTCTCTTCCCATCATTTTTCTCATTTCCACCAAACTCAGCAAAATTCCCCAACTCGCCCTCATCTTTTTGTTGTTAATCTTACCCCTAAGCCTCTCCCGTCAGTATCAGGCTTACCAGATCTCTCAAAACAATCCATCACTTGATCCTAGTAATCTCAACAATCGTCTCCAAACCATCGACAAAGTTTATGAACTAGCCGATGGTCAAGGCTTTGCTATTTACAACTATTTACCTTCCATCTACGACTACCCTTATCAATACCTCTTTTGGTGGCGAGGAAAAAAATATAATTATCACCCCGAAAAGATCACCTATCAGGATAACGTTCCGGAATATATTCCCAATAACAATAGCTTTCTAATTCTTAAAAAACCCGCCCAGACCACCTTCTTAATCATCGAAGAGCCAGAATCCAAATCAGCCAAATCTTGGCTAGAACAATTTAACCTTTGTCAGATCAATGAATCTGTTTTAGCCTGGGATACTAAAATCATTCAGTCTACTTGTTCTCCTTCCGCACTTTAACGATCAACAAGCCCCAACCAAACATTCTCGCTCTGCCTTTGTTATCATCAAGCCATGATCAGGAAAACCAATCTTTTTTTTATTATCCTGGCCATCGTAACTTTATTTGTTTCTTTTTATCGCCTTGCTGATTTTTACCACCTTGATTTTGATCAAGAGCGAGATTACCAAGTTATTTCTGATCTTGTTTATCACCATAAACTAACTCTCATTGGTCCCCGAGCCGTTTCCTCAGCTGGCTTTTTCTTAGGGCCTTGGTATTACTATCTTCTCACCCCTTTCTTTATCATCTTCAACGGCCAACCACTCTACGCCGCTTTTGTTACCGGTCTAATCAACCTAATCACTACCCTTGTCCTTTTTTACTTCCTCAAAAAACACACCAACCAGTTAACCGCTTTATCCATCTCCCTCCTTTGGCTTTCAGTTCTTAATCGTACTGCCTGGAATGTCATGTTTATCCCTTTATTTACCATCGGTATCCTTTTTTTTCTTCTTCGCCCCAAACAAACTACTGTCTCACTATTATCTCTCGTTTTTCTCACCAGTTTAGGTATTCATTTTCATTTTCAAGTCGTTTTATTCATTCCCCTCATTTTTTTCTATTCCTTTTTTATTAAACCCAAGTTCCCCCCGCTTAAAAGCAAACTAATCATCTTTTTATTCATTGCTTTTCTTCTGCCACTTCTTCCCTTGATTGTTTTCGACTTGCGTCATAATTTTCTCAATCTCAATGCTTTTTATCATTTTTTTGCCGACAAACTTCAGGGGTCCACCAATTTTAGTTATCTAATTCTCTTAAGATTTTCTCTTCGCGATCTGATTCGGGAAATTGGTCAATTTACCCCCTGGTCTTTAACTTTGGATTACCTCACTCTTCCTTTTGTCTACCTATCTATTCTCGTTTATTTTTTTAAAACCAAACAGCAATCCTTTTTTATTCTCTCCCTTTTCCCCACCATCTCTCTTTTAACCCTCTCCCTATATTCCCCCCCCAACTGGCCGGAATACTACCACCTTTCGGCCACCTTGGTTTTCCTCATTTGCCTAGGTTTAAGCCTTTCATTCTCAAAAAATTCGGCAAAATTATTCTTTGTCATCAGCCTAGTAACCTTAATCCTTACTGTCAAAAATCTCCTAACTTCATCGACAGATCCCTTCTCTTATGTCCACAAACAAAATCTCATTACTTATGTCCTTAATCAAACCAAACCCAAAAAACCTCAAATCAACCCCGATTTCCCTTTTGGTGAAGGCCTAGGCTTTTCGCCCATCCGCGAATATTACCAACGCAGTTTTGATTCTGAGTATGACCTTTCCTCAAATTTCCTAATGGCCTATCCCCACAATCCGGGACACAACAAAACCATAAAGATCTTTGGCGCTTTTGCTGTTTCGGTATTTCCACCAAAATAAAAATCCCCCAAGACTAACAACACTAATTGAGTTTGCTACCTTTTCGATCGGTGTACTTACAATTCGATATTCAACTTCTCCTTTTTCAACAAAAGCCAAATAACCATCCTCATCCGGATAAGTCTTTAATTTTTTACCATCAACCCATACTTCACACTGCGGCATATAAAATTTTCTTACAAAT
>CAYIUD010000018.1:0-8737 GCA_964366265.1 uncultured Pseudomonadales bacterium
CCCCTTTTTACTCTATGGCATTTTTCGTTTCTTCACGACCGCCGATCAGAAAACTACCTGGCTTTTTCTCACCTGGATCATTACCACACCATTAGTTGCCGCCATGACCAAAGATGGAGCTGGTTATCTCCTTCGAGCCATCACCATGCTTCCCTTTTTTACTTATTTCATCTCTCTTGGTTTAGTAGATTCTCTTAACTTTTTCAAAACCAAGATTCTCAAATTACTTTATTGCTCTATCTTTTCACTCTTAATTATTTATTCCACTTTCTATTTTTTCTTTGGCTATTTCCACGTTTATCCCTATCAGACTAGTACCGCCAGAGCCTACGAATATGGTTTTAAAGAACTTAGTGACTTTCAAATCCAAAATAATAATGCCAAATTACTCATTATCTGGGATGGCTACTATCCCTTTGGCCATTTCCTCTTCTGGCAAAATATCCCTCCTCTTGAATATACCCAATATCAATTTGAAGATATCGTCATCGGGGAGTCACATTTTTACCATCCATCACCCAAACTTTTTTTTGCTAAGCCTTACAAAACGCAAGATCTCCAGCAATTCGTTCAACAGTATCAACCCCAGTACCTCATCTTACCTGACCGATATTATGTTAATTACCCTTCTGATCTCCCTGACAAGAGCAATTTACCTGTAAAAGTAATCAACTATCCTAATGGAAAGACAAACTTCCTTATTTATTCACTTTCTTCCAATGATTAAAAGAATTAAATCACTTCTTCTTTCTGACACATCCAAAGACGCCGGTGTTACCATGATTGGCAATGTTTCAATCACCCTGGCTGGTATGCTCTTTACTGTTATCACCGCCCGCTTTCTTGCCCCAGAAAAATTCGGTATTTTTTCCGCCCTTTTTGCTTTAGCCACCCTTTTTGGCTCACTCTCCGACCTTGGTATTTCCTCTGCTCTGGTGAATTTTCTACCCAAAGTCAAATCTGACCGCAACTTGATTCTTTCCATTATCTTCTGGCTCCAACTAATCATTGCTTTCATTCTTTTCTGCACTGCTTTAGGTTTCGTCCCCATCCGTCACTTAACTCTACCTGGTGCTGACCTGATTCACATTTTTTACCTTGCCCTCCTAATCATCCCCCTCGCCTTCGAAACTTTTGCGATCTCCATTCTCCGTGCCGAAAAACACTTTACCTGGGTTGCCGCTATTCTCTCCCTCGATTCTTGGGTCAAACTTATTTTTACCTATCTACTTCTTCGTTTCGATCTTCTTAACATTTCCTCCATCTTTTTAGCCTCTATTGCCGCCGCTTCACTTGCCACGGCTTTAGGACTAAGTCACGAATTTAAACATATTCGCAGGTTTTTTCCCAAACCCCAGGTTCTCACCATTATCAAATTTGCTAAATGGATCGCTCTTATCCGTCTCTTCTCAGTTGGCATCTCTCGAATTGATGTCATTCTTCTTAACGCCATTGGCACTAGTTTTGATGCTGGAATTTTTTCCGCCGCCAGCCGTATCGCCCTCCTTTTTGTCCTTTTAGTTAGTAGTCTTGGTAGTGTCGTTGCCCCTCGTTTTTCAGCCTTTACCACCAAAAATCAAGTCAAATCCTATCTTAAAAAACTGACCGGTCTGACCCTTTTTGTCGCCTTGGGGATGTTGTTTAGCATTGCCCTAGCTCCCCTAATTGTCAATTTTGTTTTCGGCATCGAATACCAAGCCACAATTCCAGTCTTCCGATATCTAACTCTCGCCATGATTCCATTCCTTCTTGCAATCATCACTACTAACCCTCTTATTTATTATTTCAACAAACCAGACTTTGTCGCCAAAACCACGATCGTCCAAGTAGTCACCATCATCATTATTGATGTTCTTCTCATTCCTCAATACGGTGCCATCGCCCCCACTATCTCACTGGGGCTTGCCAACATTCTCGTCCTCGGTCTTACTGGCTACAAACTCAAACAACAACTTGCTTAATATGTTTTAATTAACTCATGGCTCTAACAGACAAGGATTTCGAAAGATTGGAAAAAAGATTTGCAACCAAAGGTGATTTGAGTAAGTTTGCAACTAAGGAAGATCTAAAGGTGCTATTTAACCGAATGTTTAAAACCTTCGCTACTAAACAAGACTTAGAAAATTATGTTACTCAAACAGAATTTAAAGAATTCCGAAATGAAATGCTCACCAACTTCGATGCTGTCATGGGTGAGCTAAAAACCATTGGGGAAGAACAGATTTTTGTGCACCACAAGATTTATGATAACCATGAAAAAAGAATCAAAAAACTCGAAGTAATCCAAAACATAGCCAGCAGTTAATTTTCAAAAATCTCTACCATCACTGCCCCGTGATTTTTGAACTGTTTGTCTGGTGTTTTACCCTCAAGAAAACTGAATACCAGATCCTCTGGATGTTGACTACGCAAATAGGTCTCAACCACAACAAGATCGGCCTCTCTAAAATCATGAACAACTGCAATTTTAGTCGAGTAGTATGAAACAGGATCAGCGCATCCAGCAACATATACTTTTCCTTGAAAATCAATTTTATTCAAAAATTCAAAAGCTGGTTTGCTACTAGCACAAAACCCCACCAAATCATATTTTTGTGCACCCCTTGGACCCCCAACAAAAACATTGTAATACTGATAATAATCAGGCACAAACGAAATAGGATAAATTAATGAAATTATCCCCAACAAAATTAAAATAACCTTTCCTACTGCTGGTTTTACAACTTTAATCATTTTGTCCAAACCATAGGCAGAAAGCAAAGCTATCCAAGGAAAAAGAGGTAGGGCATAGCGCACCCCCAGTTTTTTGGGTGAAAATGTAATAATTATCATAAACATCAACCAATAGCTCCCAGCCGCTACCAAAACATCAAAGTTTCTCAATTTCTTTAATGTTTTAAAGCGATAAATTGATAAGCACAAACCATAAACTGTTCCAATTATGGTCACCTCCGGTAACTTAGTACCTAATTGGAAAAAATAATATGTCCACCCTGGATTATTCGTGACTTCACCTAAATAAAAATTCCTCATTCCACCTTGAACCAAGTTTATTTGTCGATACATATATTCAAAAAAAGCAAATATTGGACTCCACCAAGATGCAGGCCAGAAAACAGTAATCATCACAAAAAAAGTGACTACATTCACCCAAAATAAATTAAAAACTCGTTTAGACTTAAAATTAAATAACCAAAAAACCACCCAACCCAATAAAGGTAGGATCCCATTTGGTTTGGTCATAAACGCTAATGCCAAAAAAAATCCCGGCAAAATACTAATTTTTTGTCGTTTTCCTGCAACTAGAAAAAAACTTAAAGAAAAAAACGAAAATACAGTTAAAAAACTATCATGAACTACCCATCGATCTAAACCCAAAGCCACTGGGTTAAAAGCGTAAATTAGAGCTGCGATTAAACCGACATCAAAAGAAAAAAACCTAATACCAAAAAACAAAATTACTAATGGTAAAAAAGCACTAATAATTGCCACCGGCAACCTTGCCGCCACTATTTCAGGCAGTAATTTAAGACTAATTTTACCGTCTCCAGCTAAAAAAACATATGACATTCCACTAGTCGCCACCAATGGTAAACCAATCGCCTCTGTATCATTCTGTTTATTCCACCAGGCCTTTTCAAAATAATTCGAGTTTCGGTGAATCATTCCATAGACAACTTCCTTTCCTCTTACCATCCAGGTGATCTCATCACTATAAATTCCAGCTCTTCCAATCAAAAATAATCTTGGTAACAAAGCCACAAAATAAATTAAAATCAAAAAACGCCATTTAAACAAATTCCTTACTATCCTCATATATACTCAAAGCATACTATGAAACCCAAAATCATCGTTCACTGTTTGATCAAAAACGAAGAAAACTTCATTTGGTATGCCCTCAATTCCATCCTTCCCTATGTTGACGAAATCATGGTTTGGGACACCGGCTCAACAGATCGTACTGTCAAGATAATCAAAAGTATCAAGTCCCCCAAAATCAGTTTTCAACAACAACACAGTGTCACGCCAAACAGTTTTCCCAAACTTCGTCAAAAAATGCTCAAAAAAACTCCCCCAAATTATACCTGGCTAATGATTCTCGATGGCGATGAAATCTGGCCGGAAAACTCAATCAAAAAAGCAACTGCTTTTGCCCGCAATCACTTCCGGTATGAATCTATTGTTGTCCGCACTAATAACTTAGTCGGAGATATCTATCATCGTCTCCCTGAATCAGCTGGTCATTATCAACTTGCCGGCAAAACCGGCCATTTAGCTCTGCGTTTTATCAACCTTAAAAAAATCCCTGGTTTACATGTCTCTCTTCCTTACGGCCAAGAGGGTTACTTTGACCAATCCAATCAGCCAATCCAAAATCGTGATCTCCAAAAAATAAAGTTTCTTAACCTCAGTTACCACCACGCCACTCACTTAACTCGCTCCTCCCAAGACAATCAAACAATGAAACGTATTTTCAAAAGAAAGTATGAAATAGGGGAGACTGTGAAAAAAGAAGAACTGCCACATATTTTCTTTTCCTCCCATCCCTCAAATATTCCCGATGTCACCTCAAAAGCCTCATTAAATTTTCGACTCACTGCCGCTATCCAAACTCCATTCAGGCGTCTCAAGCGCCAATTACTTAAATCAAAATCTGGTTATTAAGATGATTTTCCTTTTACTATTTCACCTCATTCTAATCTTCATTGGTGGATATTTTCTCTCACCGGAATTCACTGTCTATCCATATCTCACTTCGCACGGTTTTATCCCTTATATCAATTTAATCGATCAACACCTGCCGATTATCTTTTTTGGTCCTTTTTCCTTACCACTTTGGCTAGTAGCCAATCGAACCATACTCTTAGGCTTATTTATCACTCTCCTCCTCGCTACTGACACCTTTTTCTATTTAGCCATTCGCCAAACCAGACAACCGCTCTTTTTTACCTTCACCTTCATCATTTTCAGCTGGTTTTTCGGTGGCAATTTTTTTTGGCTTAGCACTTTTATTACTTTTTTCCTGAGTTTATTTCTCTTCCTAAAGATTTATTCCCCCAAATCAATTCAGTTCATTCTTGGTTTTCTAATCGGTCTAATTTTCTTAATCAAACCGACTCTTTTACCAGGATTATCCTTGTTATTGTTCTATTCCAATTTAACCAATCCTTTTATTTTGACCGGCTTTCTTTCTCCTATTGTTGTCACCTTACTTTATTTAATTAAACTGGATGCTTTAGATTCTTTTTACAATCTCATTTTCACTTTTAATACCAATTACTATGTCCCTTTTGCCCATCAACTTCCCAATCAGAGACAACTCTTGCTTGTACTTCTTGCTTTTATTATCCCTCTTTATTTCCTTATTCAAAAAAACAAAAAAAGTCTCCTCATCTCATTACTCTTTCTCACTTTAATTTATCCGCGTTTTGAATATCTCCACCTCGGTCCATTCGTTTTACTCCTCACCTATTTCGTAGCCAATCTAAAACTCAATCCAATCCAGATATCTATTTTGACCCTTGTCACGGCTTTGTTTTTTTCATTTTCCCTAATTAAACTGAAAAATTATCGTTATGGAGATTTTTACTTTAACGAAGAAATTGTCCAGGCCAATAAAAATGTCAAAAATCTACCCGGCCAAAACCTTTTGATCTTGGGTGGCAGTGAATTAATTTATCCTTTATCAGGCAAAACTCCACCTGAAATCTATATTCCACCACTGCCTTGGTATTTTGCTGTTTCTGAATATCAAAATCAATTCCTAAGTAGCCTAGCCAAAACTAAAACTCCGATTCTTTATTACCCCTCTGCCTCAGTTGATAATCAGCCAATCACGGCATATACAGATTTTCTTATTAAAATCCTCGAAACCAATTACAATAAAGAAGTTCACGAAAATTATTATCTTTATTTACCTAAATGATTTGGCGCAAAATCCTTCCTACCCTATTCGTTATCAGTGTCCTGATTTCTTTGTATAGCTACAGATTACTCGACGTCCCCACCGGTCTCTCCCTTGACGAAGCTTCTTTTGGCTATAACGCCGTTTTAATTTCTCAAACCGGTCGTGACCAAAATAATCGGTTTTTGCCCATGTTTGTTCTAACCTCCGACGGTAAAGATTGGCGTCAACCGGTTACTCAATATTATTACGCCAGTCTTTTCCGGCTTTTTGGCCCCTCAGTCTATCTTCTTCGTTTTGCCAGCGTCATTGTCGCCATTGTTTCCGTCTTCATTGTCTATCATCTCGCCACCAAACTCTTGACCAAAAATGCCGCTCTAATCGCTACTCTCATTTTTGCTCTCAATCCTCTTATCTATATTCAGTCCCACCTCGGTCTCGATAACATCGTTCCTATCCCTTTGACTCTTCTCTGGCTTTTAGGACTCTATCAAGCCAATCAAAAAAAGTCTCTTCGCTGGTTAATCATTTCCGCCCTTTCCTTAGGTTTTTCTTTTTATAGTTACAAAGGCATGCGTGCTATTGTCCCTGTCTGGACTATCACCTCTGTCATTTGGCTTTATCTAACAACCAAAAATAATTTAAAATTCCCTACGATCTTCCTATTTTCTCTCGCCCCTTTTTTCTTGATTATTCCCGTAATCGAAAGATTTTATGCCGGTGCTGTTTTAGGGGGGAGCCGACCTGTTTATAACCATATTTATGAATTCTTTTTACCCTATCTTTCATCTTTCGATCCGTCGTATTTGTTTATTCAAGGCGATCTTGTTGCCAATCATTCCACTGGCCGTCACGGTACTCTCTTATTGGCTTCACTCCCCTTAATTATTTTAGGGATCTATGCCGCCTTTCAAGCCAAAAATAAATTCTGGCGTTTTATTACCGTTTCCCTTTTTATCGCTCCGCTTCTCTTTGGTTTAGTTGGTTCCGTTCATCGTTATAGTCGGCTAATGGCTTTACTTCCTCTTTACAGTTTACTTGCTGGTCTTGGCTGGCAACATCTTCTTTCTTACAAACACTTCAGCGTCAAAATCATTGGTATCGCTATCTTATTTTTAGTCCTCTTAAATTTCACCGATTTCTTTAAGTTTTACCATCAAACCTACCCGGGAATCACCTATTCTCTTGTTGGTGAAATGGATTATTATCTCGATGTTAAACAACAATCAGCAATCGCTAAAGAGCGATCTCTCCTCCCGATCACTCATTACCAGGTTCAATTTGAAGGGGGAGACGCTTTAAAGTTTTACCAAAGCATTTATTTCGGTAACAAACTTGAAAGCATTCCTGATAATCAACCTGCCCCAAAAGGCTACCTCCTGATGACCCAAAGAGCCGAAGTCCCAGGTATGAAGAGAGTCGGAGAGTATCACGGTTATTACCTCCAAGTCGCTGAATGAAAATTTCCATTTTCCATTACCACCAACAAACCCAAGCTAGGGGAGTCGAAACTTACATTAAGGAACTAAGTTCTCGCCTAAAAAAACATCAGTTAAAAATTCATTCACACCCCCAACCAATCATCAAATCCCGTTCCCGCTTAACTCTTCTACAACGCCTATACCTTGATCGTCTCAGTCTCAATATTGCTCTCTGGACCTTTAGTGAAATCAAAAGTCTTAAAACTTTTGACCCTGATATCGTCATTTGTCTAAACAGTGGTTGGCAAATCGTCCTCTTACGTTTCTGGACATTTATTAAAAGAAAAAAGTTAATCATTCCTGGTCAATCCGGCCCCGGCTGGGATGATCGCTGGAATCTTTTTTGGCACCCGGATATCTTTGTCTGTTTAACCAAACCTCAATTTCACTGGGCGAAAAAAGCAACTCTCTGGCAGAACCAAAAGTTTGCCGTTATTCCTAATGGAGTTGATCTCAAAAAATTTAACCCCAAAGGGTCAAAGATAAAACTTAAACTCCCCAAACCAATCGTTCTACTTGTCGGTGCCGCTGAACCAAATAAGCGGGTAGAGCAGGGGATCCTTGCCGTCTCCAAGCTAAAAAATCTCTCACTTTTGTGGATTGGCACCGGACCTCTTGAACAAAAACTAGAATTATTGGGCAAAAAACTTTTAGGAGACCATTTTTTACATTTACGAATCCCCTACTCAAAAATTCCCTCATACTACCGTTCTGCTGATCTTTTCACTTTATGCAGTGAGAGTAGCGAAGCCTTCGGTATCGTTTATCTCGAAGCCCTAGCCAGTGGCTTGCCTGTCGTCGCCACTGATGACGCTTCTCGCCACAAGATCTTGAGGGATTCAGCCATTTACGTCAAAAATCCTGACAACCTCACCGAATATGCCGAGGCCTTAAAGCAAGCCCTCAGAAATAAATGGGGTCAAAAACCCGTCATTCAAGCCCAAAAATTTTCCTGGGATACAATTGCCCTTGAATATGAAAAACTTTTCTAAACCCCAATTATTTTTATTAGCCCTCTTATTTTTTTTAGGCGCCGCTGTTCGTTTCTGGAATTTTGACGCTCGAATGACTTTTGGCCCCGAGCAGGCCATCTCTCTCATCAACTCTGCTGAAAAGATTAACCATTTCACTTTACTGGGCATGCCCTATCTCCAACGCCAAACCAGTACTGGTTTTAACCTCTGGCATGCTCCAATTTTTCCCTATTCTCTTATTCCTCTTCAGCTCCTTTTCAATTACCATCCTCATCCGATCACCATCTATTTTGTTCTCCTCAACCTCTTCACTGGTTTTCTCTTGTTCTGGCTCACTTTCAAACTAACTCGATTTTTTTTCTTAAGTTACTTTGCCG
>CAYIUD010000019.1:0-8532 GCA_964366265.1 uncultured Pseudomonadales bacterium
TGAGGACTTGAGTAACGGTGGTCAGACCAAGAAGATTGATAGCGGCAATGAAAAAGATCAAAAGAGTGATTAGTCGGATTAATTCACCAAATACGATTTCTACTTTGGCAGTCAGGTCGGCTTTTTCCAGAAATTTACTGAAGGCGGTGTCCGAAAAGAGTTTGGTGATGTTTAGGCTGGCGAAAATGTTGACGACTAATGAGCGTAGCCAACGAGACAGGATGAGACCAAAGAAGAAGATAAAGATGGCACCAAGAAGGTTGGGTAAAAAAAGGCCAAAGCTGGTAAGGATACTGGAAGAGGTACTGATTAAGGCGGTTTGCCAGGAGTAAAAGGTGGGTATATTATTCATCTTGATTTGACTGTTAGTAATGGCTGGGGTTAGTTTAGTGACTAGGTAGTTGGTTGTCAAATAGGTTAGCTTGATCTGTTTTGATATAATTGTGGGTAGCTATTCAACCCGAGACAGCGCTCCGGCATTACGCCGAGAGAGGAAAGTCCGGACAGCAGGAAGGTAGGGTGGCCTGGGAAACCAGGTTCTCTTTGTAGTGATACAGAGGGCACGATAGGGCCACAGAGACGACTAAGGTGAAACGTCTGAAGATGAAACGCTTCAGGATCCTTCACCAGTAATGGTGGAGGAGTGGTAACCCGCCCCGCTGCAATCTCCGATCAGCACGTTTGAGCGGCCTTCCGCGAGTGCTAAAGTAGGGAGCATTAGATAGATGCTGTCATAAAACAGAATCTGGCTTACGGGGTTGGGTAGCTAAGAATAAAAAGTGAATTTGTTCTCATAAAGGTGTGACAAGACGATTTTGCCGACAAGAACAAAGGGAAGAGAGAGAACAGCAAGCAGGGCACCGCCAGTTTTATAACCAATAAGTAAGGCAATAATCGTGATCACAGGATGGAGTCCAGTGGAATTTTTCATTAGGCCGGGGACAAGCACGCTGTTTTCTAGTTGTTGAACTAGAAAGGAGATACTTAAGACCATGACGCCATGGAAAGGAGAGATGGCAAAACCAACAATGGTGGCAGGGATGGTAGCAACAATTGGGCCGATATTAGGTATAAGCTCAAGTATGCCGGCAATGACGGCTAAAGGGAGAGCGTATTCCAGACTGATTAATCTAAAACCTAGATAGTTTAGGATGCCGACAATAAACATCAGGGTAATAATGGTTCTGACCCAGTTACCCAGCTGAGTTTCAATTTCTAGAATAAGTTTTTTTGCTCGTTCGGATTTGTCGCCGAAGAGGTAGCGGAGTCTGGCGTCGAGATTGGATCGTTCCTGAATGAAATAGAAGCTGATAACAAAAAGGGTAAAAGTCATGATGGTAATAGAGAGAGTGTCGGCGGCAAAACGTAGGATATTGGTGGAAAAACTTCCGATCTGATTAGTCAAGAAATTGCTATCAATGTTGTAATTGCCGAGTTGTTCAAGCAAGATTGGTAGCTTGTTGATGAGGGCAGAGGTTTGGGTAATGACAACAGGTAGGATTGAAGCGAGGGTTGCCAGTAACCCGATGATAACTGAGGAAAGGATAACTAGGGCGGAAAGGGAGGTGGGGATTTTGAATCGATGAAGAATGTTTACTAAAGGGTAGACGGCGGTGGAAATGAGATAGGCAATAAAAACGGAGATGAGGATACTCTGAATGGCAGAGATGAATTTGAGCGAAAGGAGAAGAAAAATGATAAAAATGACACTACGATGGCCAATTTCAATTTTGAGGGTTTGCCTGTCGGACATGTGTTAAGTGTACCAGGCTGAGATTAAGTCAACAACTTGCTTTTGGTAATTTGGCTTGGTGATGTCGAACCAATGAATGTCTTTTTGTTTATTGAACCAAGTTAGCTGACGTTTGGCATATTGACGTTCGTGAGTGGTCCAGAGATTGATGAGTGTTTTTTTGGTAATTTTGCCGGAGTAATATTGGTCGAGTTCTTGGTAGCCGAGTGAAGTGGCTGGAGAAGTCTGCCAACCGAGGTTAAATTTTTTTAAGTAGATTAGTTCTTTTTTAGGATTCTGTTTGATCCTTTTGACAACACGATCGCGAATGTGTTTTTCAAGAAGAGTGATGGGGGCAGTAAGACCGATGATGAGTGGATCAAACTCCACCTCCACTTCATGGGCTCTTCCCTTGGTAGGGGAGGAATTGATTTCGATGGCGCGAAGGAGACGATGAGGGTTGTGTTGGTCGGAGTGATTTAATTTATCAAAGTGATCGTAGTTAATTTTTTTAAGATAATTTTGTAATTCAATAAGAGAAAGTTTTGTTAGTTTTTGACGTAATTCTGGATTGGGTGGTGGTGGTGAGTAATTTTCTAACAAGCCTTTGATATATAATCCGGTGCCGCCAACAATGATCGGTAATTTGTTTTGAGAAAGAATCTTTTTTATGATTTTTTGAGCAAATTTTTGAAAATGGGAGAGATTCCAATCTTCTCCAGGTTGAATAAGATCATAACCATAGATTTGATTGGCAAGAATATCTTTGCCAGTAACAATGTCTAAACCTTTATAGATTTGGCGGGAATCGGCGGAAATGAGTTCGCCATTGAATTGTTTAGCCAATTGGAGTGCGAGTTTGGTTTTACCAGTGGCGGTTGGTCCGGCAATGACAAGAATTTTATTTAATTTCCGGTCGGACATGGAGATTTTGTTTGTTAATGAGATTATCAAGGATTTCCCAACGGTGTTTTTTTTCTTTGGCGGGGATATCGTCTTGGTAAAGACGGTAAGCGGCGGTACCCGGGCGAGGTGAATACTGAGCAACGAAAGCAACTTTCCAGTTGGCTTTTTTAATAAGATTGACTGTGGCTTGAAAATCAGTTTTAGTTTCCCCAGGAAAACCGACAATGATATCGGTACCAAAAACAGCATCAGGGATTTTGGTTTTAATTTTGGTAATTAAATCGAGATAATCTTGAGAGGTATAGCCACGATTCATAAGCTTGAGAATACGATCGGATCCCGACTGAATGGGTAAATGGATGAAACGGTCAATTTTTGGATTGGCGGCAATTTCGTCAATAAGCTCATCCCAAAAATCCCAAGGGTTGCTGGTAATAAAACTGATTTGGGTAATTTGGGGAATTAAAGAAATTTTTTGAAGGAGATTGACAAAGGGAGGTGTTTTTTGAGGATGAAAGTATTGTGACTCATTACTGGGAATATCTTTGAGAGAGAAGCCGTCGCGACTCATGAGGAGTTTGCGGTAGCCGATGCCGGCTTTTTCTAGGCCCCAAGAGTTGACATTTTGACCGAGTAAGGTGATTTGGGAATAACCAGAGTCAGCAAGTTTTTTAATTTCATTTAAGATTTCGGTGAGAGGTCGGCTGACTTCTCTGCCTCGAGAGTACGGGACGATGCAAAAAGTGCAAAAGGAGTTGCAACCAGTAGAGATGGGAACCCAGGCATGGATTTTGTCTTTACGAAGAACTGATTGATTAAAACCAACTTCACTGATGGGAAGGATTTCGTCAACCTGAGGAAGGAGTTGATAAAGTTTTTTGGCCCCATGATGAGTCATACAACCAGTGAGGATGATCTTTGGTTTAAACCCCCTCTGCGCTGATGCGCCTCTCCCCTTTGGCAGGGGGTGATCAAAGTGGTTCTGGATATTTATTAGGAGTCCTTTAACCCGATCTTCGGCCCGTTGGCGAACTGAACAAGTGTTGATGATGATCTCATCAGCTTGTCTCCAGTCTAAGGTTTCGAGATATCCCCGAGCAGTGTAATCACCGGCGAGACGTTCGGAATCAGACTTGTTGGACTGACAACCGAAAGTCTGAATGAAATATTTTTTTGGTTGAGCTGGCATAGCCATGCGTTTACCAAACTTTTTTCTTAAGAGGCTTACCGACACGGAAGTTGACGACTCGATGGCCTTTGACAGTTTGGCGCTGAACTTCGTTGCCGAAGGGGACAACTTGTTTGTCAGCAACTTTGGAAACGTAGAGGGTACCAAATCCGGATAAGACAACTTTTTCGCCTTTAATCAAAGATTTTTCGATTTCATCAAATAAAGCATCAACGGATTCACCGGCGGCTTTTTTTGTAAGATGGGCTTTTTTGGCGACGATATTAATAAGGTCGTGTTTGGTCACAAAGTTTCACCTCCTCTCAAGGTTGTTGGTGGGCAGATAAATGACTTAGTTAATAATAACGGGGTACATCAGCAAAATCAATCATCAAATAAAGATGGTTTTACTGAGCAATAGAAGAGGCACGAGTTTCACGAATGACGTTGACCTTAACGGTTCCTGGATATGTCAAGGAATCTTGGATTTCCTGTTTGATATTGGCGGCTAAAGTGACACAAGCTTCGTCAGAAATTTTTTCTGGATCGACAATGACACGAACCTCCCGCCCAGCTTGGATAGCATAAACCTCTTTGACGCCTGGTTGAGAAAGGGCGATTTTTTCGAGTTTCTCTAGCCGTTGGACATACTCATCATAGTTTTCATAGCGAGCACCAGGGCGAGCACCGGAAATAGCGTCGGCAATGTAAACAAGAATAGATTCGGTAGAAGAAAATTCTTCATCTTCATGGTGCTGGGCAACGGCATCAATGGCTTTTTGAGAAAGGTTGTATTTTTTCATAACTTTGACGCCGAGTTCAACGTGACTACCTTCGCCTTCGATAACCTTGCCAATGTCGTGAAGTAAGCAACCAAGACGGACAATGTTAACATCAGCCCCGACTTCTTGAGCTAATTTGATACCAATTTTGGTTTCTTCAAGAGTGTGAGCAATCATGTTTTGTCCATAAGAGGTGCGGTATTTGAAGCGTCCGAGCAAAGCGACTAAATCTTTGGGGAGGTCGTAGACGCCAACAGCATGGCAAAGTTTTTCGCCTTCTTGATAGACGATGCGATCAATATCGCGTCTGGCACGATCGAGGAATTCCTCGATGTGGGTGGGGTGGATACGACCATCTTTAATGAGACGTTCGAGGGCGACACGGGCAATTTCGCGACGAACAGAATCGAAGCTACTGAGTTTAATGGCACCTTGTTCGTCTAGATCGAGATCGACACCGGAAGCTTTTTCAAAGGCTCTGATATTGCGTCCCTCTTTACCAATGATTCGACCTTTTGATTCTTCGTCAGGAAGCTTGACGGTACTAACAGTGAACTCAGCAACATAATCGGTGGCACCGGCGTACATGGCATCAACAAGGATTTCTCGAGCTCGAGGGTCGGCTTCGGCACGGGCCTTTTCTTCGGCAGATTTGATGCTTTTGGCAATATCAACGAGACTACGTTTTTCGACTAGTTCAAGGATTTGAACCTTGGCTTCTTCGCGAGTGAGGCCACTGACATCTTCAAGAGCAGTGAGTTGTTGAGTTTTGATTTTTTCGAGTTCCTCGAGGCGTTTTTCAGCGGTTTCCAGTTGTTTTTGAGTCAAAAGGTCACGTTCATCAAGCCGGGCTTTGGCTTCGATATATTTTTGGACTTTTTGCTGATAATCACGGCGATCCTGATCGAGCTGGTGCTTGGTTTGCTCTGATTCCTTGATTGCCTGTTCTTTGAGTTTGAAAGCCTGATCTTTGGCCTCAAGAATGATTTCGCGGGCTTTGGTTTGAGCCTGATCTGAAAGTTGTTTGACTTGAGAAGAATCAGGGCTGGATATTTTGGGTTTTTCCGAAGAAAGAGGTTGGGGGGTAAGTTTTTTGACTGGTTTAGATCCAGAACTGGCGGAGAAAAGATTGAAAATTGACATGGTAGAAACAATAATTGTTAGTGACTACCTATCAAGAGATATAGAAAGCGGCCTTGGCTTTAGAGGGAAAGGCTTAAATCAACAGTCGGGAAAATGGTGGTGAATTGAGGCTGAATAATCATTAGTTTAGGTTGATTTTTCTGATAATTTCCTGATTAGGTATGGTGGATATTTTACCGCTTTTAGGGGGTTTCGTCAATGTAAGAGCTAAGAATTTGACTGATGACTGAGTAAGGAAAACCGTATCTGGCTAAATATTGAGCGGCTTTGTGACTGATTTGGGGGTTGGTGGGATTGAGGTGTTTTTTTTGGAGGAGTTTTTGGGCTAGGTTTCTAACCGAGTCTTGATCAGGGAGAAGCTCGGAGAGAACCTGATTGATTAGACTTGGTTCAATGCCTTTAGTTTTAAGATCCCTGCTGATGATTAAGGGGCCACGAAAATGGTTAATGCGGGATTGAGCGAACCAGAGAGCAAAGCGGTGGTCATTGAGATAGTCCTGGTCAGTGAGACGAGTGATGGCTGATTCGATGACGGAATTGGCGAATTGATGTCGCTTTAGAGTTGTTTGGATTTCGAAGACTGAACGAGGGCGATAGGAAATGAGATTAAGGGCTTTGAGATAGGCTCGATCTTGATCACTGCTCATTAGTCTTCCATGCCTTCATCGGCAGTGATGGCTCCGATAGCGAGGTCATCGGTTTTTTTGGCTTTGATCATAACTTCTTTTTCGATCTTTTCTAAGAGTTTGGAATCCTCCGTCAGAACCTGTTTGGCGGCTTCACGGCCCTGGGCGATAACCACACCTTCGTATTTAAGGAAAGCCCCAGCCTTAGCAATGACACCTTGTTCGACCGCAACATCAATGATGTTGCCAACTTTGGAGATACCGCCAGTGTTCATAACGTCAAATTCAGCAACCCGGAAAGGCGGGGAGACTTTATTTTTGACGACTTTAGCGCGGTGACGGCTACCGATAATGACCTCGCCCTCTTGGATATTGCCGATTTTACGCATATCGATGCGGATTGAAGCGTAAAATTTGAGAGCCCGGCCGCCGGGGGTGACTTCGGGATTGCCAAACATGACACCGATTTTTTCGCGAAGCTGGTTGGTGAAGATAAGCATGGTTTTGCTTTTGTTGATGGCTCCAGCTAATTTGCGCATAGCCTGACTCATGAGGCGGGCTTGGAGACCCATGACTGAGTCACCCATATCACCCTCAATCTCGGCTTTGGGAACCAAGGCGGCGACGGAGTCAATAACGACAATATCAACGGCGCCGGAACGAATCAAGGTTTCGGCGATTTCTAGGGCTTGTTCGCCGGTGTCTGGTTGTGACAGAAGAAGGTTGTCGATATCGACACCAATAGCTTTGGCTCGACCTGGATCTAACGCGTGTTCAGCATCAATGAAGGCGGCAGTGCCACCCTTTTTCTGAGCTTCGGCAATAACATGAAGACAAAGGGTAGTTTTACCGGAGGCTTCGGGACCGTAGATCTCGATAATGCGGCCACGGGGAAGGCCGCCAACACCTAAAGCAATATCTAGAGCAATAGCGCCCGTGGGGATGGTTTCGACCTGGCCAATATGGCTAGACTCACCGAGCTTCATAATTGAACCGGTACCAAACTGCTTATCAATCTGTTGCATGGCAATCTTGAGGGCTTCGAGTTTTTGCTGGCGCAAATCAGGATTGTTACTGCTGGTGGTTGGTTGAATGGTGTCTTTTTTGGGTCGGCCGCGTTTGGACATGGTAATAAAAATTAAAGGTTAATTTATATGGATGATAGCACAGAAAGCTGAAGCGGAAAGAAGTAAATTATGCCTGAAAATGGTAGAATGAGAAATACGGGCTGTAGTATACCGGTAGTACGGGTGCATGGGGTGCATCTAGACTGAGTTCAATTCTCAGCAGCCCGACCAGATAAATGGTGAAAGGGAGAAGGGACGAGTTATTATCTTTTTGGGGATTGGCGTTTGGCACGAGCTTTGGAGCCGCCGGAACCGACTTTACGGGTTTCTTTCATGCGAGGATCACGGGTAAGAAAACCTTTTTTCTTGAGAATGGGCCGGAAACGTTCCGGGTTGATTTGGATAAGGGCACGGGAGATTCCGTGGATAAAGGCACTGAGCTGAGCCCGTTTGCCTGATCCGGAAACTTTGACGGTGGCAGTATATTTTTTGTGGGTGTTGGTGGTAAGGAATGGTTCCATGTATAGGTTGGTGGCAATGGCTCCTGGCCAGTATTCAGAGATCAATTTATTGTTGACGATAACTTCACCCTTACCTTCGGTGAGACGAACCCTGGCAATGGCGGTCTTGCGGCGACCGACAGTGTGGATGTAATTCTTTTTGGAAGTCTTAGTAGATTTGGTAGGCTTGGTGACTTTAGTAATTTTTTTGATGGTTTTGATTTTTTTAGTGGCCATAGTTATTTATTGTTTAATTTGACCTTGGTAAGGATGGATCGCATTGGTAAAGGTTTTTAATCTAGCTAAACGATCCTTTTGAAATTTGTTTTTGGGAAGCATACCTTTAACAGCAAGTCTAATAACCTGACGAGAGTCTTTGGCCATTTTTGAGGATAAAGATTCTTCTTTGAAACCACCGGGGTAGCCGGAGTGACGGTAGTATTTTTTTTGGTTAAGTTTTTTGCCGGTGACTTTGATCTTGTCGGAATTGATGGCGACAACGTAATCACCAGTGTCGAGGTTGTCGCTCTGGTCGATTTTGTTTTTACCAATTAAGATTTCAGCCATTTGGGTGGCTGGTGCAAAGAACGCGAAGGGCATATTATTGT
>CAYIUD010000020.1:0-8438 GCA_964366265.1 uncultured Pseudomonadales bacterium
TACCAACTAATACGTCTTATCTGATCAATTTTCCTTGCATCCACCATCTGCTCCGGCGTCCCAAACATCTCCCCCACTTTTGTCTTCACCTCCACCAACACCAGTACTTTCCCATCCAAACCAATCAAATCTATCTCCCCAAATTTATTTTCCCAACTCCGCTCAATTATCTTCATTCCTCGCCGTTCCAAATATTCTGCCGCGATCTCTTCTCCTCTTCTGCCTGTCAACTTCCTTTTCCCACTCTTTTTCGTTATCTCCATCCAGTCAATTATGCCACTTTTCCAACACAACGTCTTAAAAAGCCCTACACGCGTTCCCAGCCTCAAAAATCACCAAAATTTCTTCCCCTCTTGTCGCAGTCTGGCAATAAAAACAAACAAGCTCTCTGCTTGATGGGTCCCAGCCGATGGAGTTTATCTCCATCAGGTCCTTGGGAGATATTCGCAGTTTGTTTTTGACGACCTGAATCGACATCAGGGGTGCCCTTTCTTGGTTCCGTTCTTTGGGCAAGCAAAGAATGGAACAGAAACATTTCTACAAAACAATTATCGCCACCACCAACCCTCCCAACGCCAAAGCAAATACCAACCCTCCCAACATCTTCAACGGCCAAACCATCGTCCCTTTCAAAGTCTTTGCCATTAAATTAATCTGCCGCCACACAATCACCGAAAAAATCAAATACACCCCAAAAGCCAACAAATAAAAGCCCTTAATCAACAACCACAACATCTCATTTTTACCTACCAATTCACCAATCTCTATCATTCGTTTTTTTACCCAATAATTTAATTTTTAACTATAAATCCAAACTATTTCACTCGCCCTTCTAACGCCTCTTGCTCCTCTTCTTGTTGCAACATATACAAAATCTCTACCACCCTCGCCGGTTGCGGCACTCTCGCAAAATCAAACTCTCTTTGCTCTGCCGCCGTCTGAATAAACACATCACCATAGTTAAACATCGCCGCCCCTACTCCCGCTTGTCTAAATGTTACATCTTGAATATTATTCAATTGCGTCACCGACAAATTTCGGTAAATCAACCCCTCAAAATCAATATCCACAATTCGCTCATCCGTCACAATGTAAACATTAAAATACCAATTGAGAAACTTTTCCAACACAAACGCCAATACCAACAAATACCACAACACCATCGTCATCACCTGAAACCTCTCCGGCATCCAGCCAAACGGCATCAACTCCCATAATGCCGGCACCATTAACATCAATATTGCCGTCAACACCCATCCCAAATTCACAATCGGATGTTGTCTCAGCAACAAAATCACTTCCTCCCCCTCCTCTTGTGTCTCAAATTTCACATCCGGCGGGCAAACTGCAAATGACCTCCATGATCCCAACTCTTTTTCTGCCGCCAATTTTTGGTAAACCGGACTAAACCTTTCTTTTCTTTTCCCTTTGTGTGCGTCAAATACTTCCGGCATCTTGCCCTAATTGTACCTCATCACTTCTTCTCCACATTAAAAAAGGCAAACCCTTTCTGGGGAATCATTAAGTACCCAGGCGCCCGCAAATTAAATCCTTTCTTAAATTCCTCACCACTCAAACGAACCGATCCATTTATTACCACCTCATTCGTCGCTCCATTCCCCTGAATCACTGACACACTTGACACCGAATCCACCCCACCCTTGGCCTTCATCTCTGTATAACTATACGGATTTCCACCCCAACAAGACATCGTTGTCGGTGTCACCCGATCATCATTACCCCCTTTAAGTACAATCGCCGCATTTACCAAGTCCGTAAACTCTTCATTTGATAACCATGGATTGCTTTTACCACACGTTGCTCCGGAAGCCGTATATCCTTGTCGATACCACGCTTTATATGCCCAAGGCGAACCCCCTGCCTTCTCCCAAGTTTTGTCAAAGAAACCACTCCCTCCACCACTATCAGTGGTATCCCACCCCATCGTTGTCAAATAACCTCCAGCCGTCGATGAATAAAAAGTTACCACATCCTCCAACACTTGTCCTCTAGTCGCCTCCACCGCCGCCTTCCACTCAGACGGGGGATTATCCGCCTTACTTTTTCTAAACACTTGACACGCCTCTGTCGTACAAATCTGACTCCCCTCAATCTTGTACCGATACGCATACGTTCTCGCCGCAATTGCCTGTGCCTTCAACGCTTCCGGATGCCATGAACTCGGCATTTCTGCAATCCCCATCAAATAATAGTTTTCAAAATCAACACTCCCCACCCCTGCCACTTTTATTGTTCCACTTGTGTCTTTTCCAACCGGCTCCTTACCAAAATATGCTTTCAAAATCGTATTCGCATTTTGACCATTTTGCGCCCTTCCCCTCGCTCCATACTGACTCATCCCTTTTCTATGTGTATATGCCCCAAAAGAAAAGACCGCAAACGACCCAGCCGGAGCTGACTCTCTAAAACCAACTATCGATGCGTTATAGTCATCAGCCAAAGCACTATCACCCACCGAAGCAATAAAACTTCCACTTCTTGCCGACAAAATCGAGGCTTGCAGTGACGAAATCTTCCCCGTCAAATCACTTTGATACGCTTTCGCTCCAGCCACTTCCCCTTTAAAAAAGTCCGCCTGTTTATCTAAGTTCGCTTGCAATCCCGCCAACTGCTTTTTATTTTGCTCCAGTTCCACTTTGTCTTTCTCCAATCCCTCAATCTCCTCTGCCAACACCGCAATCAACACCCTGTCTCTGTCCACCATTGACGCCCGATAACCCAACTCCTGCTGTATCCCTGTCTTTCCAGTTACCAACAGCCACTCAATCGCCCCTGACGACATCCTCAGTCGCTTGTAATGCTCCACTGTTTTCTTTGACAACAATAAGTACTGAACCGCCAATTTTCCTTCCCGATCCTCAATCGTTCCTTCCAAATCTTTCATTCTTTTCTCCGCCTCAGTTATCTGTTTTTGAATTGATCCAATTTTCCCTTCTAGTTTTTTTATCTCTGATTCCAACGGTGCCGTCGCCGCCTTGCTCATCTCCAATGCTTTAGCCAAATCATCAATCTGTCTCTGCAAACAATTTGCATAATCCCCGCTATTACTCTTCACCGTCTCACAATCCTCTTCCGCCCCCACTGGCCGCACTAACCAAAAACTAAAAACCAGCAATAAAACTATCCCCCCAATTCTCAACTTCATTATCTCATTCTAACTCATTTACCCCTTCCCACTTGACAAAACTTATAGGTCATGGTAACGTCCTTGTGTACTTTTCAAAACATAGCTAAAGGAGCTAAAAATGCCTAAACAAGACCTGTATGATTCAGGTGGAAATTTTGTAGGTTCAATGGAGATAGGGAATGCCGAAGATGCACTAGGCGCACTCTTAGGAATAGCATTCCTATTCATCATTGGTGCGGTTATTACCGTCCCCTTCTCAATCTTCTACTTCGGCTACCGGGGTCTAGTTGCCTTATGGCAAGATAGATTTTGTGACGCAATTAAAAATTTCCTCATATCTGGCACTGCCTTTGTGGTCACTATTGTGGTGATATTTACAGTAATCTTTGGTCCGGGTTTAGGACGGCAATATCAAATCAATAAATTTGAGAGCAAGATTACAGGTGGAGTCACATCACAAGTAGCTTATCAACAAAATGGAATTTTGGTCGCACCAATTGATATAACCAACACTTCAGACCAAGAACTTCATTTTAGAGTTTACATACAATATTTCGTCCACGAAGTAGGTAGAGAAGACACTTCATTCATGGTATGGAGATATTCTGAATCCACTCTCCTACCCATAGATGTCACGATCAAGCAGAACCTTCCATTACCAAACATAGGTATAAAAGATGTTGCACTATTTTGGGCGGATTTGAGCATTGCCGAAAACGATACAGAAACAACGATAACAAGTTGCTATATCGACATAGCCTATACTGAAACAGGCAATGGAACTCAAATTCCTTGCTATCGATGAATTAAGCACCCAATAAAGGGTGCTTTTCTAATATATAATTAATCTGTGATCAAAAAACTCAAAATTACCGCATTAATTTTAGTAATTGCCTTTTCAGTTTTCCCCGAAATATCTTTTGCCCAAACCCCTGCATCTAATATCCCATATGAGATGCGAGCACGCCCAGACAAAGATTGTCCTGATGGAACCATAAACACCGGTTTAAGGTGTATCTCTGTTACACCCAAAGAATTTACAGAAAACATCCTCACTGTTGCCATCGGCATTGCTGGCATCATCGGCCTCATTCTGCTTCTCTACGGTTTTTTCCTCCTCGCCATTTCCGCCGGCAATCCTGACAAAGTCACCGCCGCCAAAACTATCATCACCTCCGCCATCGGTGGCCTTATTTTCATCACTATGTCCGTTGTCCTTATGAATTTTATTGGCGTCAGCGTCCTCGGCCTCCCCGGCCTCTAACCACTTTTGTTATGAAAAAAACTTTTTCCACCTTCTTTATCTCCGTCTTAGCTTTCTCCTTCTTTATCTTTTCTCCCCACCTTATTTCTGCTGATTTTGAATGCGGCTTCGCCGACATGCAACCCAGTCAATCAGGGCAAAACTGGGATATCACTTACTGCATCTCCGCCGACACTATCTCCGAACTCAATCAAGTCTCTCAAGCCACTACCACCTGCCGTGAAACCAGTCTTGCTGGCGGCAGTAGTGTCGGCAGCACCATCAGCAACTTCATCGTTGGCGACGTTACTGGCCGCCAAAATTGTGCTTGCTACTACCAAGAAAAGATGTGTTTTACCCCTTTTTCTAGTTGCCGCCTAGACCTCTATAGTGTTTGCGCCGGCAGTGCCGGCCTCCGCAGTCCTCATCCACCGGCCCACGCTGATATTCCCTTTATTATTGATCCAAACCTCATTGGCCAAGACCCCCAAGGTCGGTACTACACCTGCTTCACCGGCACCAATCTCGATCGCAACCTTGGTAAAATCGAAACTGCCTTCCGCAATACTTCTGGTCAAACCCTTTGCACCACATCAGTCGAAGAAGTCTCTCCTGGAAATTATGGCTGGTTTGAACTTTGGGACAATACTCTAGAAACTCGTTTCGGCTTTGGTATCGGCGACGATCCCAGTGAGCGTGAGCCTGGTAACCTCAAATGCAGTACCGTCACCGGCAAGGGTGTTGACACCCCCGGCATCAACACCGCCTTCGGTTGTGTCGCCACCGACGTCAAAGGTTTCACCAAAGACTTTCTCACCCTCTCTCTCAGCATTGGTGGTACCATTGGCCTCCTCCTTATCCTCTATGGTTTCTTCCTCATCGCCACTTCCGGCGGCAATCCTACCAAAATTCAACTCGGCCAACAAATCATCACCGGCGTTATCCAAGGACTTACCGTCATCGCTCTCTCCGTCGTCCTCCTCAACTTCCTCGGTATTAACCTTCTCAATCTTCCTGGGTTAAGATAAAATTATCCCTATGAACTTACTCGCTCAAAATCAACCCAGTATCAGAGACATCTATAACCCTGCCACCAACTTCAGCACCAGCTCCTTCAATCTCGGTAATCTTATCTCTGGCGGCACTGGCGGCCTCAACCTCTTCAACCTCATGTTTTTCTTTGTCGGCCTTGGTTTTTTTGCCAACTTGATCTTCGCCTCCTTTAATTATATTTTCTCTGAAGGCGATCCTAAAAACATTTCTTCCGCCAGTACCCGCATCACCAACAGTCTCATCGGCTTGGTTGTTGTTTTCTCTGCCTTCGTCATCGTCCGCCTTATTGCCACCATCTTTGGTTTTGGTTCTCAAGCCAATTTTGTCACTAATTAATTCCTTTATGTTCAAAAACCTCTCCAAATCAACCACCATCGCCACCTTCATACTCGCAATCTCTTCCTCCGTTATTCATGCCCAATCCCTTTCCACTCTCTACGGTCCTGCCACAAATCTTCCCCGACCCGGCCAAACCGGCATCCTCGCCACCTTCTTCAATCCTTTGATTAGTCTCTCCACCGTTATTACTGGCATCTCTTCTTTCTTTGTTGCCCTTTTTGCCGGCTTTAAATATGTCAGTAATGCCGGTAACGCCGCCGAAACCCAAAAAGCCGCCACTATGCTAACATACTCTTTAATTGGTTTAGGTCTCTCCGTCCTCGCCTTCGCCCTTACCCGCCTCTTATTCATTGTCGGCGGTGCTGTAACCGAAACTGGACAACCTCTTTTTTAGCAAACTCATTTCCCCCGCAATAATTATCATCACCCTTGACAAATCCCATCTCTTATGGGATAACTCAACAGTCCTTTTACATATTCAAATCAAGGAGATTTTGAAGTGAAAAGTTTGCTCAATCCTGAAAAGACAACTGCTCTCACCACTAAAGATGGTAGCCAGGTTGTCAAACAGACTAAATTGTCTGGATCAGGCAGTGTTGTGACTGAAAACAACCAAGTTGGTGTTATCTTCGTCATCGATACTACTGGCTCAATGGACAACAAAATCGATGGTCTACTCAAAACCTGTTCAGATTTTGTTGATGAAGCCAAAAGGCTTGATCTTGATCCTCAGTTTGCTCTGATTTCTTTCGGTGATATCTCTGTCCAAGGAGGTGGTGACGCCATTGAATTGGTTGTCACCCTAACCAGTGAAGTCGAAAAAATCAAAGGAGGTTTACGAAACATCCCTCGCAATAACGGCTTTGGGAATACTGGTGAGAGTGCTCTGGAAGCAATCCAGGAAGCCCTTAAGATCAAACATCGCCAGAAATCGGTTAAGGTTTTAATTCTGATTACCGATGAACCTGCGCTCCAACATCATCTTTCAGCCAATCAAATCATTCAGGAGCTGACTAAGCGGGAATATCTCGTTTATGTCATTGCCACTAATGAACCCTACTACAAACAGATGGCTACTAAAAATGGTGGAGTCTGGAAAGAAATTGATACCAACACCAGCTTGAATGACTTACTAGAACTATTTCGCAATATGGCCCAAAAGGTCTCGCAAACAGCTAAAGCAGTCTACCAATATGGTAATGGCAGTGTCAGTCAATATCTGGCTCTGAAAGATTCAAACAAGAAGTAAAAAAACAAAACAAAAACAGGAAGGTGACATTCACCTTCCTAAGTTCAATCACAAGGAGAATAACAATGATTGACCAAGATTTTTACTCTCTGTTAGGAATATCTCGCAATGCTTCTCAAAAAGAAATTAAAGAGAAATATCGAAACCTCATCAGAGAGAATCACCCAGACAACTACGCTGGATTAAAGACAAAATATCAAGATGAAGGTGACGATCGCCTTCTCAAAATCATTAACGAGAAGATCAAAAAGGTTGAAGATTTTTGCAAAGAGCTTAATCAAGCCTATGAAACTCTTTCTGATCCACGAAAACGGTCAGAATACGATCGTCTCGTGGATGAACAGGAATATGACAGTGATCTTGTTACTCCTCCTCAGATTGTCATTTCCCATCGGGAACTTAACTTTGGCAATCTAACCCAAGGAGAAACCACAAAACTCTCCTTCACCATAGAAAACCATGGTGGTTTCGTTAACTCCATCGATATTAGTTGGGAAGTTGAGCCTGAATGGGCAAGACTCATTCTCAAACCAGATCCTGATCAAACCTTCCCCGTTCTGGTTGAAGTTGAACTCGAAACATCAAGGGTTTCTGGCAATCTCAATGCCAGTATCCTCATCACGATTGATGGACAAATTTACCAAGTCAGAATCCTAGGTCATGTCCACAAGATCCCTGACCCAGTGTATACACCTACACCATCAACACCGATTATTGCAACCGTGAACCCAACGTTCAATTCGTCCTCTGATGAAATCTTTGGATACATCATCAAAGGACTCTTTGGTCTGGGAGCGTTGATCTTCCTGGGGTTATGTGGATTTATTGCACTAGTTTTGGTAATGAATAATAATTCAAGCCAACCAAATCTGAACATGATTGCATCTACTACCACCCCAATTTTCCAAGAAAGTTGTGTTGCTGATAAAAATTCACAATACACACTGGTTTATGATGAACATGTCTACGGAACGAATAATTCACAAGGTTGTAGTTGGGGTTATCAACGTAAAGTTGACCTAGTTGATTCGTCTACACAGAATATTCACTTCTCGCATAAAGTTGATGGGGTCATCTATTTTGCTACCCTCAACACAAAAAACGAAGTATTCATCTTGTTTATCGATAATTCAGGGAATACAAATCTCGAGACATACAACAAAAATGGCAACATAGTTGGAAACAATTTAATTCCCAGTATGTTTTTCGTAGCGACACAAACAGACAGAAAAAGTCCAGCTATCAATCCAAATAAAAAATGCATCGCCATCGAACCTCGAGATTGGATGCCCACCTACGATCATAAAATGATACATATCGTGGATACAACCAATACTAATATAATCACAACTCAGCAAATAACTTGTAATATCCAATCAGCAAATTTCACCAACTCTGGTATTGAT
>CAYIUD010000021.1:0-7238 GCA_964366265.1 uncultured Pseudomonadales bacterium
GCATCTAAATAGATACCGCCTGGTTGGAGATTCAAATACTCTTTGACCTCTCGGGTAAGGACAGATCGGTGAAGGTAATCAGTGGTCATATTTCCAATTGGTTTAATTCTTGCTCAAGCTGAGCAGATGTTTGTTCTAACTTCTCAAGGTGCGAGTGATAGGTGGCCTGGTCCCAGATCTCAATTCGAGTCAGAGCCCCGGCTATTACTATCTTTTTGTGGAGATTGGCTTGTTCTCGAAGATGGTCCGGAAGGAGTGTCCGCCCCTGGGAATCCAATTCCAGAGTGGTCGCTTGTTGAACCAATAAACGGATAAAATTCCTGGCGGCCTGATTGGTGAGGGGTAGAGAGGCCAACTTGACGGAGAGCTTCTTCCAGGAGGAGGCGGGGAAAAGAAAGAGACATCCATCCAGACCTCGGGTGATCACGCCACCAGATTTTAGTAGGGAGCGAAAGTCTTTGGGAATAGCGAGACGGCCTTTGGTTTCGAGTGTGTGGTAGTAACGGCCAATAAACATACTTCATGGACAGGATACTTGGTGACTAATTTTTATTTTATCGGGTGATTCACCACTTGTCACCACTATATTTTGATATTAGAGATCCAAAAAGACCATGTCAAGTAGTAATCTGAGCTAGTTTGTACGAAAAGGGGATTGGAAATTTGTCAAGCTATTTGACCGGGATGAAGGGGCCTACCAGGTAAAGGGTGGCGGTTTCGGTGGCGCCTTTGAGATCGTCTCTAGTGATGGTGACTTCCCGACTCCAAGGTTTAGCTTCAAGTTCAGCAGTAAACTGATTGGCATCCTGGGTGACTTTTAGTTCCTGGTATTCTTTACCGTCGTAGTAAAGAAGGCTGGTGGTGCCGGAGGCAATAAAGCTGAGAGTGCCGGTGATAGTGTCGGGGGAGTCAGAGGTGATGACAAAGGGTTCACTGACTGCTTCCTGGGTGATCTCACCGAGATAGCCGTGGGAATAACCGAGGATGGCTTGGGCAGTATATTTTTTGCCTGGAGTAAAGCGGAGTTTTTGGTCAGTGGTAGCAGAAGGGCCTTTGATGAAAACGTAGTTGCTCTTGAGAACGTGGACTTCGTCGGCTTTTTCAATCTTGGTTTTGATAGTGCCGGTAGTAATGTTGGTATCAAAACTACATTTGCCACCAGATGAGCATGATCCCAAAAGAAAAGCCTGGGTATAAGGTAGACTAGCGGGAAATTTGACAGTAGAACGACCGCCTTTGAGGGCGTTGCCGGAAAGATACTCAAGGTCAATGGTTAATTCCGGAATACTACCAGGTTTGTCGAGAAGGAGAGTAATGAGCTTACTACTTGGATGAGGGAAGAGAGCCACAAAAGGTCGCTCATTGATGGGAAGAGCATTGATGATCTGACGTTTGTTGGGAATTTCTGCTGGCTGAGAGGTTTGGGGTTTAAGAACTAAAAAAATGCCGATGCCAATGATAACCAGGAGGATCAAACCAGCGGGAAGGAGATATTTTTTGGGCATTAAGGGAATAATAACAAAAAATCAAAAACAAGCGTTAAGATTGGTTGAGTTTGGTCTCTAAATAAGGAATGAGGCTATCGATAGAAATTCGTTCTTGAAGGGCGCTATCGCGGTTTCTGACGGTGACGGCGTTGTCTTCGAGAGAATCAAAATCAACGGTGACACAGAAAGGGGTACCAATCTCATCCTGGGAATAGTAGCGTTTGCCGATATTACCACGGTCGTCCCAGTCAACGACAAATTGGTCATAGAGAAGGGCGTGGATTTGACGGGCTTTGGCAACTAATTCTTCTTTGTTTGCCAACAAGGGAAAGACGGCAACCTGATAGGGGGCGAGCTTGTAGGGAAGTTTGAGAACAACTCGGTTTTTCTCTTTGTCCTCGTGATAGGCATTGAGGAGCAAAGTAGTGAGGGAACGGGTAATCCCAAAAGTGGGCTCGATGACGTGGGGAATAAATTTTTTACCGGTCTGCGGATCAGTATAAGTAAGGTCGGCACCGGATTTGGCCATGTGATTCTTGAGATCAAAATCGGTTCGGTAAGCAAGAGCAAACCACTCTTTGAAACCAAAGGGGTATTCGTACTCCAGGTCTTCGGTACGTTTGCTGTAGTGAGAAAGTTCGTCGGGGGTGTGGGAACGCCAACGAAGTTTGGTATCGGGGATGCCAAGCAGGTGGGCAAAACGGGTGATTTCTTCCTTCCAGAATTCAAACCATTTTTCCCAGTCTTTTTCCTCGATAAAATATTCAAATTCAGCGAGATCGAACTCGAGAACTCTAAAAGTGAATTTACCCATGGTGATTTCGTTGCGGAAGACTTTGCCGAGTTGGGCCAAACCAAAGGGAAGTTTGGGGTGGATTGAATCAATAAAAGGTTTGAAATCAACAAACATGCCCTGAGCAGTTTCACCGCGCAAATAAACTTTGTTTTTCTCACCAGTGATGATACCGACCTCAGTCTCGAATAGCTGATTAAAGGCTCGCGGTTCGGTCCAGTTATTTTTACCGCATTTGGGGCAATTAATGGCCTTGTCTTTGATAATTTTGGCTAGTTCTTTGAGAGATTTACCTTCAACTTTGATGTCGAGTTTATCTTCAATCAGGTGATCGGCGCGGGTGCGAAAGTGACAATTCTTGCAATCGATGAGGGAATCGGCAAATGAGGAAGTATGGCCACTAGCCTCCCAAACCCGAGGGCTCATCAAAATGGCGGTGTCTAGGCCGTAAATTTCGGGGCGCTTATGGACAAATTCTTTCCACCAGAGATTGATGAGATTACGTTTAAGCTCGGTACCACGAGGCCCAAGATCGTAAGTATTGGCTAAACCGCCGTAAATGTCAGAACCGGGATAGATGAAACCACGCCGTTTGGCGAGAGAAATGACTTTGTCGAGAAGTTTGTCGTCGGCCATGAGGCTATTGTAACAGAGAATAGACCAAGATTTGTGGTTAGTTTAATTATGGGATATAATGCTGGGTTGCACAATACACATATTAAAGGAGGAAGTGTGAAAAAAACACTCGCTTTGGCGATGATTTTGACTGGCTTGATTGCCAGTGGTTACACCTTAAAAATGGTTTTCTATAGGTCTGATAAGGTTCCGTCTGGGTACCAAACCTGGGCTGAGCAAACGGTTAGAGCGGCGATGGTTTATTTGACTAATAAGCAAGCTGCCGATGGGGATTTGCCCTATCAGTTGACGCTTGATGATGGCCAAATTGATTATCGTTCCAGCACTTGTAGTGTCAGAAATGTGGCGGCTGTGGGGGCGCTTTATAACTCTTACCGGCTGCTGAGAGACCAAAATTTGCTTGAGGCAGCCAATAAAGGCCTAAAGCTTTGCCTGGATGATTATTTAATTGCTCGAGGCGAGTTGCTTTATCTGGCCAGCGATGACCGGGCTGCCCTAGGAGGACAAGCTCTGCTGGTTGATGCAATCTATAAGATGTACCTGGTTTCTGATCCAGCTTCATTTCGATCAATGAACGATAATCAGATCGTGCAAAGATTGGGTCAGGCAATGATAGAGATGAAACGCACTGATGGGGTGCGCTACTTTTACCACAGTTTGAAGCCAAGCACCGGAGAGGTGGATCCTGAGGAATTTGTGGTCTATTTTGACGGTGAGACGCTGATGTCTTTCTGGGAACTCTATGAAATGACGGGTAATGAATATTGGAAAAATGAGGCTCTAGGTCTTAACCAATATATGCAAACCCTGCCAGTTAATGAGGACCATTGGTATGCCTATAGTGTCAGACTGATGAGCAGACATGTTCCGGTTGATAATCTGTCACTGGCCCGAGTGGGGTTGATTCTGCAAATGATCGAAGGGAATCACGCTGGTCATTTACGACCGGCGGCGAGCACGATCTCAACATCGACGAAGCTGGAAGCAATGACGGCCATCCGAGTGGCTCTGAAGAACTGGGGACAAGAGGAGCCGGTTTGGCTCGAACCCCGGATCCAGGAATATATCGCTTGGATAGCGGCTCACCAACTGCCGAAGAATATCTGTGGTTGGAAAGAAGATCAGGTACCGACAATTTTGTATGGCGGAATCCTGACCTCTTGCGAGAAAGAAATGACTTACGTCCGAATTGACGGACAGCAACACTTTGTAAACGGCCTGATAACTTATTTGTTAGGCTGATTAATCTGGTCAGGAATAGCAATGTTCCTGACCTTTTTGTTGGTGATTGCCTTGATGGTGTTGACAAATATGGATTTGGTCTATACAATGTTATCGGTTGAGTACATTGAAAAGGTATTAATAAAGTTGCAAGAGAAGTCCGATGCGGGGGTACCGCCTCCGGATCGGGCTTCTCTGGCAGGAAGACACAAGTCTTGTGGCCCCCACTGGTAGGCCTCCACAGAACGTTTTTAATCGTCCTAAGGAGGACTAAATTATGAGCGATAAAAAGCTCTTTGGCCTGCGGGCCATGTTTGTGTTTTTGTTTGTTGTCGGTATGGCGTTGACCGCGATGTCGGTGAGTGCAGATCCACCGCAAATGGTGACGATCTGTCATGCTGCCGGTTTGGCAGGGACGACTCAGTACGTCACGCTAACAATTCCTTATCAGGCGGCGTTTGGTCAGGCTGGTCATTTCGGTGAAAACGGTACTCCTAACGCCGGGCACGAACAAGATTATCTTGGTGCGTGTCAGACGACGGGAGACGATGACACTGGCGATGATGACACTGGTGACGACGATAGTGGTGATGACGATGGTGGAGATGACGATGGTGGATTTATCCCTGTGACTCTTTGTCACGCAACCGGGAGTGATTCCAATCCTTACGTTGTCATTACAGTCGACAACCAGGGCGCATTAAATGGCCATAGTAACCATGCTGGTGATATCATCCCTGCTCCGGCAGGAGGATGTCCAGGTGGTGATGATGGTGATGATGACACTGGTGACGACGACACGGGTGATGACGATGATGTCGTGACTCCTACACCAGTACCAGGTGATGATGATGCTGGTGACGACGATGATGACACCATTGACGTTTGTCCCAACCTGCGAGGGAATCAGACAGAAATGCCTGAAGGATATACCCTTGATGGTCAGGGGAATTGTGTTCCAGTTCCGCCAGTAATCTCGACCAGGGTTCCGCCTACAGGGCCACCGCAGAACTCGTCCGTTTGTTTTGCAGACGGCTCCTGGTCCGCTGGTGTCAACAGAGACCAAGCGAACCAGATTCCTGGTGCTGTCCTAGATGTCAATGAGGAAGATTGCTATCCTCCTCCGCCAGTAGTTCCAGCCGAACCCCCAACGGGGCTGGCTGAGCCAACAACTGACAACAACGTTAATACTGTTCAGGTTTTAGGCCTGGCGCTGATCTCCTTATCCATTCTCGGACTGGGAGGTCTAGTAATTGCGCGTCGCACTAAATAAATAGGGGCGCGTGAACCTAATTGGGCGTTTTTGATACCACCTGCCGGAGGTCAAAAACGCCCTTTTTTTTAATTAATCTGATAATGACGAAGTGTGATCAGATAAAATGATCATGATTCGTTGCAATCAAGCAACTAAAGAGGAGGCACAATGAAAAAGTGGATAACAGTGGGATCGTCCCTATTGATGTTTATCGCTAGTATTTTGCCGGTGATGGCCCAGGGACCTTATGAGTTTGATCCGCGTAGGCCTTATTGGTTTAAAGCGGTGGACCAAATTGATTTTGCCAGTGGTGGTGAGATCAGAGTTTCGGATGATTTTTCTGGGTTTGAAACAATCGCGATCACGCGAGCATGGAAGGACCTACCACCAGAAACGACTTGGGAGAAAGCACTGGGTAAGTGTGGAGATAAAATCTTTACCTTGTTAGCCTTTAACACTCAGGTTGACTCAGATCTGACCTATTCCTGGGAAGATACCCTGCTATACGCTCACTCAGGTAACTGTGGCGTTGACGGTCCGTTTGAAGCCTTTCGTCGATGGTTGGAAGGCGGATACGCGGTCGCTTCTGCGCAACAGCGAGAAAAACGCTTATTAGAGATCGTTGGCAAAAGAATCAGCTTTAATGATGCCGTCTTTGAGGTGGTTGAGGCAGTTTATCTGTCTCGGGCTGACCTTGAAGTAGCATATGAGGCTGATGTCGCGACTTATGGCGTGCCCCGATACGGGGCAATCGACCGCTTTTTCATAAAAGATCAGCGTGAAGTTCACGAACTGATTCTGGGATTTTGTGGCAGTAATGGCGGGACCAATCCTAATGATTGGTTTGCCGCTAAATACTATTTACTACTACACCCAGTAGTGGAGACCGGACAGGACTAGAGAAATCTAGACCTGACCGGTCTTTTTTTTGTCTTTAAGTTTGGTTTTGATAGAGTTTATTCAAAAGTATTAGGGGAGATGAGATGACGATCAATAATGGATTCGACAAAGCCAGTGACAGAATCCTTGTCTTGGTTTTTGGGTTGGCCAAAGCCAAGTTCGGTCAAGATCTTTAATTGAAAACGGGTAAGAGTGAGTTGTTGTTTTTGTTTAGTTAGCTGGTTGCCGGTGTCCAGGTAAGTAAGGAGTTTAAGATAGGAGGCAAAAACATCTGGCTGAGGTTGGTCTTCGGCTAAAAGTCGATCGACTATCTCAGCGGCGTGGAAAGCGATTTTGGTAGTTTCGAGATTATTTTTAAGATGAGAAAAAGAGTTAATGGTTTCAGCTTGAGTAACCAAAGGAAGACCTTTGGTGCGGGCAAAGTAAAAATTTGATAGGGAAAATAGTTCTATATGCGGTGCTTTTTTAGAGACGGTCCGGCGAACACCTTTGGCAATGCAGGAGATTTTGCCGTGTTTATGAGTGAAGACGGTTAGGATACGATCAGCTTCAGAATAGTTGAGTCGTTTTAGGACAATAGCCTGATCAGCAAAATATCTTTGCATCAGAATTATTGAAGAATAACCTTTTGATCACCAATGACAGTGACTTCTTGTGGCTGACCATTAAAGATGAGGTTGTGAACAGTATTGGGTTGGCCAGGCTGTTTTTGAATTAAGAGAGGTAGAGGGGTTTTATAGGTTCCAGGGAGTTTGTACGTGAAGACAATTTTACTGGATGATTGAGGACGTAAAGTGAAGAAAGCCTCGAAAACGGTTTTATCCAGATCTTCACTCGTAACGGCCGCGACTTCGGAACCGATAACCTCAGTGAGTTCACTGCCCTTGGGAACATAAAGCCTGAGCCAGTCACGATAAATGCCATTGAGACAAAGGCCAGCTCGTTC
>CAYIUD010000022.1:0-6950 GCA_964366265.1 uncultured Pseudomonadales bacterium
GGCGATTGGGGGAAGAGAGCAGTGGTTACTTGGGCTAATGGATTATCCTCAATAATGGCTAATGATCCATCAGACCAACAGTAAGTTAATAATGTTGACGGTGGTAGTGTTGGCAATGGAAAAGATTTATCTATGGCTGATGCGGAAAGGGAAAATTTGAATCGGTTGATAGTTATGATATATTGATTTCTAGATGAATCAATTGATTGGTTGGACGAGGAGATATTGGTGGTTGCTATTGGCGGCGGTGGTTTTGACTTGGTGGATTGGGGGTGGAAGAATTCAAAGAAATTGGATGGGGATGGGTTATGGATTGGATACCGGGGTGGGTGGATCAGTGGCTCCAGGATTCCCGATGATGGTGCAAAGAGGTGCGGAAATACAACCAGTGAGTTCGATGATGTTTCCGATTGTTGATCAAGGTATTTCTCAGTCAAAAGATAGATTGGTGATCCAGGAAAATAGCGTCTCGCTGTTGGTAGCTGATGTGAATGAAAGTGTGGGGAGGATTCAGGGTCTAGCGGAGAGCAAAGGAGGTTTTTTGGTTTCTAAGAATGTTGATCGACCAGAAGAGATTGCAACAGGAGTAATTGCGGTAAGAGTACCGAGTGATAAGGTGGCTGAAATGCTTGCAGGTTTGGAAGAATTAGCGGTGAAGGTAGTGTCTGAGTCTGTTTATGGAGATGACGTGACTGCTCAATATGAGGATATTGATGCTAAATTGACAGTGATTTTAAAAACGAAGACGAAATTGGAAGAGTTGTTAGAACAGGCAGTGGGAGTGCAAGATATTTTAGAGGTACAGAGAGAATTGAATAACTTGCAGTATCAGATTGATGCTTTGCAGGGTCAGAAGGATTATTTATCCAAAGCGGCTGAACTGACTAAGATCACGGTTTATCTTTCGACTGACGAGTTGGCTTTGCCTTATGCACCAGATACAGCTTGGAGGCCGGAAGTCGTCTTTAAACAAGCAGTTAGAGAGTTGGTGCGTTCTTTGAGGCAGATTGGTGGCGGATTGATTTGGGTGGTGGTTTATTCGCCCATTTGGTTGGGGTTGTTGTTGGTAGGTTGGTTGATAAAAAGAAAAGTAAAGTGAGAGGTAAACAGATCAATGTGAGAGGGGGATACAAACCATTAGGCTTTAGGAGTCCGTGGTGGACGGTGGTTAACCATTTTCAAACGAGAATTTGGCCGAGAAAAGGGGTTATTGACCAGGCTGAGGATTTGCGGGCAAAAAAACTGGAAGGGGCGGGATACAAGGGTGAGGGTAAATAGCAGTATAATGTGGGGGATATGAAGATCGAAATTTTGACGATATTTCCAAAGATGTTTGAGAGTCCTTTTGCTGAAAGCATTGTAAAAAGGGCACAAGGTGAAGGAAGGGTGGAAGTTGTGATTCATGATTTGCGGAAATGGACTGAGGATAAACACCGGAGCGTGGATGATTCACCATATGGCGGCGGGGCAGGAATGGTGATGAGAGTGGATGTGATAGATCGCGCGGTACGCGATCTAAAACGTTCCAAAAAACAAATTACAAAGAACAAACAAAGTCCAACCAATAATCTTCAAGAGACAAACAAGACCAAAGTCATCTTATTAGATACCAAGGGGAAGATTTATAACCAACAAAAAGCAAAAGAGTTGAGCAGTACTGAACATTTGATCATGATTGCTGGACATTATGAAGGGGTTGATCATCGGGTGCATGAACAGATTGCTGACGAGGTGGTTTCGATCGGAGAGTATGTGTTGACCGGAGGGGAACTGCCGGCGATGGTGGTGATAGATAGTATTGTGCGGTTGTTGCCGGGAGTATTAGGGAATCCGGAATCTTTGATTGAAGAATCTTATTCAGAACCAGGTGAACAGGAGTACCCACAATACACCAGACCAGCAGAATATAAGGGCTGGAAAGTGCCAGAGGTGTTGTTGGGTGGAAATCATACTGAGATTGAGAAGTGGAGAAAAGGAAGCGGTGATTATTCTTCCGGATAACCAAGAGGCATCATGTAGATAAAGGTTTCTGAGGAGGGGTTCTGGAGGAGTTCGGCGGTTTTTGCTCGATCAAAACCACCAGTGGTGACGGTCCCCAATCCCAGACTCTCGACCTGAAGATAGATATTTTGGGCGGCGTGACCGGCTTCGAGATAAACATTATTATCGTTGGCTTTGCCATCAAAAGCGTCAGTCATTTTTTGCATATTACCGGTAATAATGAGGGCGGCGGCGGGTTGCTTAAACTGAGACTGTTTGCCGGCCTCGGCAGTTTTTTCGGCAAAGTTGCCGGTTTGAATCAGACCTAGTTTGTGAACGGGAGTGGTCTCGCCAGGTAAGTACTGATAAACACCGGGCTGGAGACCGTCAACTTTGATGGCGATGATGTAAAGAGACAGGGGATAAGCGTCTTTGGCGGAGGGGGCAGTTCGCCCGCCCCAGTCGGCGGTGACACCTTGGGCGGCCCAGAGAATTTGGGAGAGTTGCTTGAGGGAGATGGCCCGATCGAAAAAGGATCTACGGGAACGACGACTGTTAAGGGTTTGTTCCAGGCTTATGCGGCCGGTTTTTGAGGGTGCAGGAAGAGAAATGAGGTCGGATTCTTGGTACTGTTTGGTTGCTTGCTGATCTTGTTGCTCTTGTTGTTTAGTGGCAGAATTGTTATTGATTTTTTTGGGTGAGAATAACCAAAAGACGATGATGGAAACGATAACCAGACTCAATAGGGTAAGGGGGGGGAGAAAAACGAGGGATTTTGACTTCTTGGGCACTGGGTTAGGTATAACCTAGTGGGAGAAGTTAGTCAAGAGAAGAGCTTGCTCTGCTTCTTTTCAATATGTTTATATTCATATTGAAATATCCAGCCTGCGCTTGCCTCTTATATTCAAGAATAACTCCGTTACTTTTCTTGAATATAGATAGAAATACGGGAATCTTTTTTCAATTGTTCAAACCAAGCAAAGAATTCTTGTTGAATGCGTTGTTGATAGAGACTCTCTTTGATTTCAGCTTTGACGTCATCAAGTTTTTTGTCTTTGTAAATGGTGGTGTTGGTCTCAAAATATTTTTTGATGTCGTCATCACTGACTTCGACCTTGAAAAGTTTTTCAGCCAATCGTTGTTGAAGGAGGCGAAGTTTGAGTTGGGCATTGAGATCAGCTTCAGTGAGACCATATTGGGAAAGAGCGGTGGAAAGACCATCTTCGCCACCGAGGCTTTCGACGAGTTTGGTTCTTTCTTGCTTGAGATCTTCCTGAGAGATGACAATTCCCTCTTTGGCGGCCTGTTGAGTGATAAGTTCATTGTTGACTAATTCTTCAAGAACAGCACTGCCGTAACGAGCGGTTAGGGTTTTGTTAAGTTGCCAACGACTGATGGGGGTTTTGTTGACAGTGGCGGCGATGACCATTCCGCGGTAACGCTTGGCTAGATAAAACATACTAATACCGAAAAGGATGACTAAGATGACAGAGGTGAGGAAACGGAGAGTGGGGGGTTTGGAGGTGGAATTGCTGGAGGCAATTATAGGGAGTGTTTCAGAAGATTTTTTGGTGGATTTTTTGGTGGCCATTTTTTAGTTCTTAGTAAATTAATAAACTACAATAGTAGTGATTGTATCAGCTCAAAAGATATTCGTATAGACTATTTTTTCTTGATGGGTAGAGTTTCGAGGTAGATTTGAGGGTCAACGGCTGGAGGGGCGGGATCTGGTAAAAGGATGGAGAAGTTGGAGATTTCTTCGCGAATCTTTTGAAGATCAGATCTTACCTGGGTGGTTGGAGTGGGAGTTACGTCTGGGATGGAGATTGGAGCGGCTGATTTGGGACGGAAAATTTGAGCTAGATTGATACCAAAACGGAGGCCGATTGTGATGATGATTAGGATAACAAAAATGGTTAAAGCTAATTTAATTTTGTAGCCATATAATTGCCACTTAACTTCGATTTTCTTGATCGAATCCGTTAATTGGGGATTTTTTTTAGCTTGATCGATAAATTTTTGATATTGATCATTAACGGCACCGAAGATTGGTGTTTTTGGGGATTGTTCTGATTGGAATGAGGAATTAGTCATGTCCATAGCGTGATTCTAGTTCGATAATAAAGTTGAGCAAATTAATTTGATTGGTATGAAGTTGACTGAGACGTTCGTTGGCTTTTTTAAAAAATGATTGTTCACTGAAACTCTCGGATTCAAGACTACCACTAAAATTACCTAAATCGACCAGTTCGGTATTGATGGTATCACCCAATTGCTTGATTCTGACAAGGCCGCTTTCAACTTCAGGAATGCCTGTTTTGGGTTCAACAATTTTTAAGACCGGGTCATAAAGTGAACGGGACTGATGTTGATAGTAGGCTAGATTGGCCAGTTTTAGTTCAAGCTGGGCAATAGCAAAGAGACTGTTTCTAGCGGAAGTGGCAAGAGGATCTGAATACTCAGCCATAATTTTGTCAAAATCGATGATGGTAGTGACGGACTCGATTTTGGTTTTGTGAACTAAAAGAAGATTGTTTTGGGCTTCAAGACGGACGGCGATATCAACTACTTTAGGGTAGACGGAGGCAAATTCTAGGAGTTGGAGACGAACCCAACGAATGTAAGCAGATAGAACATCAACCCGGGTAGTGGCAACAAGTTTGGCGGCAGTGATAGCTTCTTGTTCGGCCTTGAGACTTTTTGATGATTGCCAAATCTTTTTGGTGCGAACATAGTCAAAGTGGGCATTGCGGTAGAGGTCGTATTGGTAGCGGTAATCGGCCTCTGCTTGTTTAATTAGCGATTGACCAGTGGTGGCGGATTCTGTTGCGATCGGGGCTTCCTGAGCGAGGATAGAAGAGCTGTGAACAAAGATTAAGATGAGGACAACGATGAAGATGGTTTTGAATTTCATTAGGTTTTGAGAATGATTGAGATCAAAAAACTGGCACCCAGTAGAGCCATGAGGAGATATTCTAAAATAATTTCGGGGTGGAAGTCATTTTGTTTGTAGTGGTGAGCGATGCCCCAGAGAAAATAGCCAAGAGAAGTAGCGATGACGGCGCCGATTTGGTATGGCTGATTGTGGTTGAGCAAGAGAATAAAACTAGCACCAATGGTGAGAATGATGAGGAGGATTATAAAATGAAGATTGTGGATTTTGTGGCGGGAATGAAACATATTTTTAGAGAATAAGTCCTTGTTTGATGATAAGGCTTAGAGCGATGATCACGCCGAGAAAGGCGAGATGGGCCCAGTTGTGCCCGGAAAGACGGATGAGATTGCGATCCCAGGCGATGAACCAGTCAATAAGTAAGACAGTGAAGATGAGGATGAGGAAGAGGAGGGAGATGATTTTGGAGAGGGTAAAAGTGCTAAACACGGGTTGAACGAGAGAGGCTTGTTGAGTAGGAAGATTTTCTTTTGGTGTGGGGGTGGGAGTGGGGACGGGTGGCTCTTGGGCTTGAGCCGCCGGAATAACGGAAGTATTGTCTCCTTGGGTAAGAGCTGGGGAGGTTGATTGAGGAGTACCAAACATTTGAACTACTAAAGTTGTTTCGACACCGTCAAATTGGCCGTCAACAACGGCAATACCAATTTCGGTAAAACGAGCATTGAGGAGATTCTCTCGATGGGTAGGAGAGGCCATCCAAGCATCAACAACGGTGTTGGGATTATTGAAGTCTCGAGCGAGATTTTCGCCAGCATGGAGGTAGTTGTAGCCAGCGGCAAGGACAAAAGCCCAGGGCTTGGTACCATCGGGAGAGTTATGAGCCCAATAATTTTTGATGAACATATCAGAAGCTTTGCGCCGGGCGGCGTCGGCAAGTTTGGGATTGTATTTGAGTGGGGAAAGACCGGCTTCGGCGCGTTTTTGGTTGGTTAGATCAATAACGGTGGTAGGGGGAATTTGGGAAGCGTAACCAAGAATCTGAGGATAGATTAGTTGAGTGAGAGAGATCAGTGCTTGGCTTGTGATAAAAAGGGACAATAAAATAACCAAAGAAGTAGGATGAAGAACCTTTGGTTTGTGGTTGTTGGTATGGTGGGGCGTGAAAAGATGATATAGATGAGAGAGCATTAACTCTCAATATACCAGGATTTGAAGTTGGAGGGGAGAAGTTATTTTTTCTTTAGGAAAGTGAAGTAGATGATGGTAGCAAGGAGGAGGCCAACGGCGATTAAAGGCCAGGGGAAGCTGGAGTTGGAGGAAGTTGGATCTGTGGTTTGGTCTTCAGCTTGGTCTAGAATTTTGTCGATTTCAGCAGAGTCAGGAGTTTGCTCTTCGGCAGAATCGGTGGATTTTTCACCGAGGATTTGACCGCCGATACCAGTGCCTTGTTGAGCGATTAGTTGTTTGCCGGCAAAGGTTTCGGGGCTAGTAACGGGAGTGCCGTCGGCATTGGTTGCGGAAGAGTTGGTAGGAATTTCTGGGTCAGTGACAAGGCCGGAGATATTACCAGCGGCATCAATGGTTCTAATGGCGTAGTAATAAATACCTTGAGGATGGTCGTTGAGCCATTCGGTGTTGGTATCACGAGTGACGTTGATGACGGCGATTTGGGTGCCAGTGTCGGCGGTGAAGGTGGGTTTGTCTGAGCGATAGATGATGACCCGATATTCTTGATCATCATTGGGGTTGTGCCATTTGAGCAAGTAACTGTGGTCAGACTTGGATTCCTTGCTGAAGGACTCTGGGGTAGGAGGGTGATGACGGTCAACAGTGGTGTTGGTTTGGTCAGTGACAGCATTGTCGTTATTATCGGTGGCGGTAGCTCTGAAAGAGTAGTTGCCGTCTTGATTGATTTGGTTACTGTTGACCTGGAACTTGCCAGCACTGGAGGTGAGAATGGTTAGGGTGGTCCAGTCGATACCGTCGCGTTTGTACTCGAGGCGGACATTTTTGATCCCGTAAATTGATTGAGCAGTATAAGAGATTTCGAAGTTGTCTTGGTTTTTGTAGCCAGGAA
>CAYIUD010000023.1:0-6885 GCA_964366265.1 uncultured Pseudomonadales bacterium
GGAGGGGGGAAATGACTTCGAAACTAGGATTTTCGGTGGTGGCGCCGATTAAGGTAATTGTGCCGGATTCGACATAGGGCAGGAGAAAATCTTGCTGGGCTTTGTTGAAACGATGAATTTCATCCAGGAAGAGGACCGCTGGTTGGAGAGTGTTTTGGGAAGATTCGACAATTTTTTTGATGTCGGCCTTGCCGGCAGAGACGGCCGAAAGTTCGTAGAAATTGGCATTTAGAGCCCGAGCATAGATTTTGGCCAAAGTAGTTTTGCCAACGCCGGGAGGGCCCCAGAGGATCATGGAGAAGAGATGTTGTTTGATGATGGCAATACGGAGGGGTTTATTTTGGGCAACTAAATGAGGTTGGCCAATGAAGTCTTCGAGAGATTGGGGACGGATTTGCGAGGCGAGTGGTTCCATAATAGTTCGGGATTTATTTGGGTAAGGTTTAGTATAGATTACCTAAGTTTGATGTCAAGAAAATGCCGGCTAGTGTGAATAGCCGGCTAGAAAGTTAGGTTTTGGTTTTTCGCCAAACAATTTGACCGCGATCATTATGGACTTGAGTGATGTAACTGTGTCGGCTGAGGGCGCTAAGGAGAGTGAGGAGTTCATCTTTCCCGATGGCGTATCCCGGAGAGATGATATTGAAGAGATTTTCAAAATCCATCCCTTCCCCCATCAACAAGAAGAGGACATCACTCTTGAGTTTTTCCCATTCTCTGATGCTGAACACGGAAGATTACCTTTTCTACTGAAGGAACATTGGGGATATTTTACCCTATAATTAGCTAAGTGGAAATGGTAAAATGTAGGCACATTGCCGGGTCGTCTAATGGTAGGACAACAGAATCTGGATCTGTTTATTGGGGTTCGACTCCCTGCCCGGCAACCCTCAAGGTTTTTTCTGCGTTGGAGACCAAGACAGTAAAGGAAATCAATTTAGCTATGAAAAGTGAGTAAAATGTCTTCAACGTAATAATTAGAACCGAGTAACTAGAATGGTGTGCAAAGTTTGTGGTCATGAACAGGGGAGTTATAGATATCGCAATATTATTACGCCTGAATTGGCCAAAATCTGGCGACTTAAGAAAGCTGAAATAAGGGGCTTTAGCCGTCGAGAATCAAGTCACTGTCGCAAATGCGGGAGTTCATTGCGGAGTAGGTCGTTGGCAGAGGCGATCATGTTAAGTTACCCTGAGTCAAAAGCAATTTTTTTTATAGATTGGGTGGTTTGGGCTAAAGCAAAAAAGCTAACGATTGCGGAAATAAATTATTGTGGCCAACTGCATCAATACCTGGCTATAAATCCTGGGACAAAAACTAGTCAATATTGTGAAAGTACATTGAGAGCCCGAATAGCCAATTTTCTTAAAGGGATCAGGTCTGAAGATATATCTAAGCTAAGTTATCAATCTGGAAGCTTTGACTTGGTTCTCCATAGTGAAGTACTGGAACATGTTGACAATGTAGATAAAGCCTTAAAGGAATGCAGACGAATACTTAAACCAGGTGGTATTTGTGTCTTCACAGTTCCGTTAATTATGTCTAGGAAAACAAAACGGAAAGCCCGAATTGATCCGGCAACGAAATCAGTAAATTACTATGATAAACCATCATTCCACGGCAGTGGTGAGGAGGATAACTTAGTATTTTGGGAGTTTGGTGGAGACTTTATTAAGAAAAATAACCTCAAGATAGTTTTGGCGCATCCAGAAGACTTTATCTGGGTATTGAAGATGGATTATTGATGGATGACCACACTCCCGCCTCCTAGGATGGTCGTGGCCCATGTGGGGGGGGATGGGCCAGCGAGCGGTGAGCTCCTCATTAGGAATTTTGTTGAAAAAACGTTCGAACTTGTTCGTAACAGACAACCTTCAAGGTTTTTTCTGCTTCCTCTGGCAGGGTCGCCCGCGCGCTGTGGATATGGGGAATAAAAGCTATTTTTCTACAATCAAATAAAAATTCAACCAGGAAGTTGGTTGGTCTGCTGTTTTACTTCCTCCAACACGAGAAATAGGTTAAAGATTTTGCGGCTCGTCCAAAAATCAAAAAATAACCCCTCACCGGTAAAAACCTATGAGGGGTCAAGAATCCAAGTAGCCAAGTGGCAAAGTATCCTCAAGTTTCCAAGAGGATAAAGTGTCAAAGTGGCTACTTGCGCACTGCGGCAAACCGCCAGGCCGAGCGGACAGAACCCCTACCGCACGTCTTAGCTACTTTCGCTACAATGAGATTATGAGGAAGTTTGTTCTGTCTGTTGTCTTGTTAATTGCTTTAGTTGGTAGTTTCTATCTTCTACAAAAACAATCTGACTATCAGTTACCTCGCTCTCAGATAAAACCCGAAGAACTCTATGCTGGCGTTAGCTATGAGGGGATAAGTGATAAATATAAAGTTAATCTGCTTTCTGATAAACTGGTTTCGCCCACTCGGATCCGTATTACTCCAGATAATCAACATCTTTTGGTTAGCCAAATCACCGGTGAGGTGTTGGGTTTTGATCGAGTAGGGAGTGGGTGGAGCGATGTGCCCTATCTCGTCACTTGGGTGGAGACTAGATTCCCTGGTTTTCCTCCTGATGAAGCCGGACTGGCGGGTATCAGCCTATCCCCAGATTTTGCTAAAAATGGCAAACTATTCTTCCTTTATACCTACAAAGACAAAGGGGGCACGACGCAAAACCGAGTTAGTCTGGCCATTATCAAAGAAAAATCCGGAAAGCTGGTCGGCGACAAACCTAAATTAATTTACCAAGCTAATATTGCAGGAGCTGGTTCCCACCAAATTACTGATGGCGTTGGGATTAGCATCAATAATAAGCCACATTTAATGTTCTTAATCGGTGAGGGTTTTAAAAGTGAAAGAGCCCAGGATCCGCAAGTCGAGGGAGGTAAGGTTATGTTGATTCAGGAGGATGGTAGTAATCCTCTGGGAAATAGACCTTATGCCAACCCCAAGGTCGAAGCCTTGGGAATCCGCAATGCTTTCGTTATCACCAATAACCCCAGTGATTCCGGCAAATATCTGATCGCTGATACTGGACCGGATAAATATGATCGCCTGATTTATACTCATCTGACTACCGGCTCCAGACTCAATTTCAACTGGAGCGGTGACCAAGAAAAGCTCAAAGAGCCTATTCCTGACCCGGATAACCGTCTAATTAAGGACCTAGTTATTTATCGTCTACCGCAAACGAGGACTTTTACCGGTCTTAAATTTATTCCGAAGAGCAATCAAGTTTTGGCGGTCATGTTTGGTCAAACCGGTTCGACGGCTAATACACCCGGCAAGGAGGTCTGGTTGGGAGAGCTAACGAATCTCAACGGTCAACCTAAAATTTTTTTCACTCCCATTATTAGACGGGTCAAAGAAGCAGAAGGCAAACTTGGTAATCCTCTAGGCCTGGAAATTGATCCCCAGACCGGCGATTTTTTCTTCGCGGATATTTTGGAAGGCAGGCTTTATCAAGTTTCAGGGAAAGGGGGTGAATGAAGAATGAATAAGGGATTAATTGTTGGTTTTTTCGTTCTAATTGTTTTTGGCGTGATTGGTTACTTTGTCTTTATGGGTGGACAAGCGGCAGTCGCTCCTTCTACAAGTACAAGTCAGATGGGGGCCGCTTCGATTGAGATTAAAAACTTTAGTCACAACCCAGAAACTCTGGTGGTAAAACCGGGCGAGACAGTGACGGTCACTAATCGGGACATTGTTGGTCATACGGTGACCAGCGATCAGAAGGGACTTTTTGATACCGGACTGATTGGTCGTAGTGAAACTAAGACTTTCATTGCGCCGACGACTCCCGGTGAATATGCATATCATTGCACTCCTCATCCTTTCATGAAAGCAGTTTTGATCGTTAAAGAATAACTGAAGATCTTGGAAAATTCTTTTGTTTGGTGATGATAAAGTAAATTGATGATTGTAAAAAGAGTTAAAGGATATTACGTTCTGTCAAAGAAAACGAGAAAGAATTTGGGCGGGCCGTATAGAACCAGAGAAGGGGCGCAAAAGAGACTGCGTCAAGTGGAGTTTTTTAAACACCAGAAAGGTTAGGGATTTTTGAGGTCTTTGAGGATGAGTTTTTTGAGACGGTTGGCTTCTTTCTGGATTTCCAGTTCGATTTGGTCATCAATGTGGTCTTTTAGATATTGAATCAATTCAGGATCATAGGGAACTTGTTCGACCCGGTTGAGAAAAGTGTGGTGATGATGAGGATGGAGTTTTTGGAGAATGAATTCCAGGATACCGGCGTGAAGAATATCATCAGCCATGGCTTTGATTTTGTTTTTGTTTTCTGGGGGAGCTTCCAGATTGTTGAGATAGGTATCGAGATCAGTTTTATCAATAATATGATCGTAAAAAATTATAGACATTGTCTTTAGTTATAGATTGTTAATGTTAATTTTAGAGGAAACTGGACCCAAGGGAATTTTACCTTCCGGATCATCAACGAAGAAAAAAATAACTAAGCCTTTTCGAGGTCCTTTGTGGAGGTTGAGTTCTTTCATTGCTTCCGGGGAGGCGCCGAACTGCTTGCCAGTCCATTCAGCGGGACCAGCATCACCAAGAGCAGTAACGACGGCTTGGCCGTTGGCAGGGTTAACGATGAGGATTTTGCGATACTTGTACCAATCTCTGAGGAAACGGAAGTTGGTATTCCACTCGGGTAAATAAAGAGTTTGGGCGACGGAATAATATTTTTCCCTAAGGTAATCTTGAGTAGTGAACTCGTCTTTACTGCGGGTGAAATAACCCCAGGCGCCAAGGCCGGGGGCAATGCCAGCAATTTGCTCGTCATCGTGCAAGGAGAGGTCGTCACCAGGGAAACGTTTTAGGTGCTGTTCATAGCCGACGTAACCGATGCTATGGTTGAGGCTTTGACCTTCTAAAGTGGGAGTAGCAGTGATGCCAGTTTGGGTTTTGATGATCGCAGAAATTTTAGTGGCAGTTTCTTCGTCCAGTTTGGTTGGATAATGAGGGACGATTGGTGATAGATTCTGTTTGAGAGAGTTGTTAAGGTTTTCAATGGTGGCAGTTTTGGTAGTTGGAGCGACTGTAGTCTGGATTGGTTGGGTGGGCGAGAGGAGTAGAGCTCCGGTGAGGCCGGCACTGGCTAAAATTTGAGAAGATTTTCTTCTGAGGTCGGTGGCAGTAAGAAGTCCCTTGTCGAGAAGTTTTTTAGCGTGGATGCTCTGACGTTTGAGACGGTAATGTTGACGTTGATGACGTTTCCCAAGTTTTTTTTCGATTTGGGTGAGGCGGCTTAGGTCCATTAGTTTACTTTAGAATATATGCCGATCTGAGTCGAGCATAAATTTCGTCTCGTCCCAGGATGAGCATGGACTCGGTTAAGGGTGGAGTGACACGTCCGCCACAGATAGCAAGACGTAAGGTCATAAAGAAGTCACCTTTGTTGTATCCATGTTTCTCGACTGCTTTAAGCAAGTCAGCCTCGATCCAAGTTTTCGACCAGTCGCAGGTTTTGAGGACAGGGAGGGCGGTTTCGATGAAGTTCTGTTTTTCCTTGAGTTCGGGGAGAGGATCAGGACGTTTGAAAAAGAAATTGGTTAAGGTGGTAAAGTTTTTGAGAGTGACGATGCGTTCTTTGATGAGGGGAATGATTTTTAGAAGGAGGTCGTCGGTGGCATGGTGAGTAACAAAAGGGCGAAGATAAGTAAGCAGGTTTTCGTCAGATAATTTTTTGATCCACTGGGTGTTGAAATAGTTTAATTTGGCAAGATCAAAGACGGCGTTGGATTTTTTTAATTTGGTTTCATCAAAGATTTTGGCCATTTCTTCCAAAGTCAAAAGATCGGAATTGTCTTTGTAAGAAAAACCGAGATAAAAGAGAAAGTTGTTGATAGCTTGAGGTAGATAGCCTTCGTCACGATATTCAAGAACGGATTTAGCCTTGTGACGTTTGCTGAGTTTGGTTTTGTCTGGACCAAGGAGCAAAGGAACATGACCGATAATGGGGATATCCCAGCCCAGACTTTCATAAATTTTTAGGTGGACTGGAGTGGAGACGATCCATTCGACGCCTCGAATGACATGACTAATTTCCATAAGGTGATCATCAACAACCACAGCGAGGTGATAGGTGGGAACACCGTTGCTTTTCAGCAAAACTTTGTCATCAACCTCTTTGTTGGGAATGCTAATTTTACCCTGAACTAAGTCCTTCCAGCTGGTGTAGCCATCATCAGGCATTTTGATTCTGATGGCGCCATCATCCTTGTAGGCGGTACCTTTTTTGACTAATTCTTGGGCATATTTTTGATAGAGCTCGAGTCTTTGAGTCTGAATGTAAGGTCCATAGGGACCATTGATCCGAGGATCCTCGTCGGGGATTAGCCCGAGGAAATCCATAATCTCATAAATAGCTTGAAGAGATTCAGGAACTAATCTTTTTTGATCAGTATCTTCGACACGAAGAATAAACTGGCCGCTATATTTTCTGGCGAGTAAGTAACTGAACAGGGCAGTACGGGAATTACCGATGTGAGGAATGCCGGTAGGACTGGGGGCGATACGGGTTCTTACTTTAATCATTTTGGGGTGATTATAGCTTAGAAGCGAGTTATACTTAAGACATGGGAACATTGACGGAGACGGCCTATGTCGCAAGAAAGGCAATTAGATATGGTTCGGTTGGGGTAGTGATGGTATTAGTGTTGTGGTTTGTGGGAACAGGGGCGTGGGCCTGGTGGAAGGTGACTCATCCAAGTCCGTTACCACCGCCAACGGTTGATTTTGGCAAAATTGATGAGATTAAGTTTCCGAAATCGAGTGGAGGACAGATTAGCTTTGATTTACGGACGCCGACGGGAACTTTGGGGAAGTTTCCTGACCGAATGAAAGTATTTTTTGCTCCAAGT
>CAYIUD010000024.1:0-6723 GCA_964366265.1 uncultured Pseudomonadales bacterium
AAATTCCTATCCACCCCATCCGCAACTCCCTGAAACAACCTTGCTTTATAGTTATATCCAAACTCATCAAACCCACCCGCCAAAGATGTTCTCGTTTTGTACCAAAACAACACCAGTGTCAACATCGCCGCCGCCAACAATACTAACAAACCCTCCCTTACCATCATCCCGTTCTTTTTCTTCTTCACACATCCATCATCCCAATCAATTTAATCAAAGTCAACTAACAACAACGGCTTATTTGTGCTACATTAAACTCCATGAAATGTGACTGTAGAGGTATTGAAATCAAAAACACCCGCAACAAAGGCCGCGGCGTTTTTGCCACCAAAAACTTCCAAGCTGGTGACATTATCGAGACTGCCCCCACTCTCAGAGTCACCCCCAAAGAAAGACAACACTGCGAAAAAACTATCCTCGCCTTCTATATGTATCCCTGGCGTTCTACCCGTTCCGGCGTCGTTGTTCTCGGCTTCGGTAGTATCTACAACCACTCTTTCGAACCCAATGCTGATTGGAAACAAAATTTCAAATCCAAAACCATGGTCTATACCGCCCTCAAACCCATCAAGAAAGGTGCAGAAATTCTCATCAACTACAACGGCGAACCTGATGACTCAACTCCTGTTGATTGGATGGCCAATCAACCCCCCATGCAAAAATAAAGGCACTCACCTCAACGGCAAGTGCCCCACTCTCCTACTGACATTCCGGATTAAACCGATACCAGTTCTCTATCTCCCAAACTACATTCGGCAAATAACTATCCGGTGGCGGTACTCTCGGCACATACATTGGCGGTGCATAACACTCACATTACGATTGGTACCTTTGATTCCAACAATAAACTGAATTCCAGTACTTGCTGAAACTTGGTAAACCCGTTGATCGTTTCCACCCGCCCCATAAGGCAAGATCAATGTCGTCGGCCGGTAACCAGTTCCATACTGAATCCGATCTACCGAACCGGCAATTTCCATGACCACCATTTCGTCACTGTAAACCGGTAAATTGGCGTGATCAGTCGTGTGCGTCGCCAACTCCATTCCCCAACTTGCCCAAATCGCCAACCGCGCATAAGCTTCGGGAGCCTCTTCAAGGGCAACTTGATCATTAACCCCAATCGTGGCCACCATTCCCGCATTATGTAGCGACTCAATCATCTCCACAAAATAACCATTGATATACCGTGGCGTCACATCATCAATCGACAACAGTATCGCCTTCTCTGGCATCACTCGCTCACCACGTAAAATTGCTCCAAAATCCCGATAGGTTAGCGTTACGTAACCATTCTCCGATAACCATGGGATCATCTTTTCCACTAAGACATACCTATCCTTGCTGTGCAACATAATGCTTGGCGGAATACATGTACTCGAACGCTGTGCCAAAACCGAACTCGTCACCATCAACCAGCCAATCAACCCTAAAATCAAACCCAATCTCATTTCCAATCTCCAATCTGTAGTTAACTAAAAAGAACAGCCCCAATTATACAACCAAACCCCACAAAAAAACTATAACGATCAAACTTATTCAGACTGACAGCCGAAAATGAACGACTGCCAGCCTTTTGCCAATCATCTCCTTTTCTTTTTTCCTCCCATCATTGTCATGCATGTCTTGCAATCTGTTTGATGACCCAAAACCAAATAAATCGCTGACAGACCAACCAGTACATACACCATGTCCACTACTCCACCAGTCAGGCCCAACGACTCAATCAGATTGTAACCAAAAAAACCAATCAGCCCCCAATTAAGAGCCCCAACAATCACCAGCACAAAAGCCGCAATATGTAAATATCCCATCATCCTCACCTCCTCTCTTAACTACTATCAATTAAGTCTCTCAAATTAGCTGAGTCTGTCAACTATTTCTTCCGCTTTTTTGCTTTGAACGTCTGGTTAAAAAACACTCCTTTCTCTATCGCTAATAAATAGATCAAGGGTAAAATCCCCGCCGTATTCAATATTAACAACGCCAAGAACCAACCCGTCCTTCCGTCTCTCGCTGATCTCCACAAAGCCACCCCTCTCCAAACCAAATCCCAAATTCCCAACAACGACAGCAACCCCCATCCAAATCCTTTATACATTGCGTATGATCCCCACATGTTTCTTTAGATAATTTGTAAGCTAAACCAATTAAATAACTATTCACCACCACATTCAATACCCCAATCCACAAAACACTTGCAAACATCCAACAACTTCATATAATCATCCTCGATGGTCCAACCAATCGAAACAATCCTAGGCCCCATGAACTCCGGCAAATCCACCGAACTCATTCGCCGTCTCAAAAGAGAATCAATTGCCGGTGCTCACATTGTTGTCATCAAACCCAAAATTGATAATCGTAGCCAACAAAAAATCGAATCTCGCGACGGCCTAGACCTTCCCGCTCACGAAGCCTCCTCTTCAGAAGAACTCCTCCTTACTGTCATCGACGAAATTCATCAACACCCTCGTAAAAGAATCGTTGTTGGCATCGACGAAGCTCAATTTTTTGACTCCAATCTACCGGATACACTCCGTTTCATCGCCAGAGAACTAGATACCAACGTCGTGGTTTCTGGACTACTTCGCGATTTTCGTGGTGAACCTTTCGGACCAATGCCCCTAATTCTTGCTTACTCCCAAAACATCACCACCCTCACCGCCATCTGCACCCACATTGATCCCGTAACAAACGAAATCTGTGGCAGTGACGCCACCGAAACTTATCGCAGTGTTAATAATGCCCCCGCCGACTGGAATGACTCCATCGTTCTTACCGGAGACGTCCAAGAAGGCTATGGTTCCCGTTGTCCAGAACACCACCTTGTCACCAACCGACCCCCATCTATAGATAATCCTGCAATTTCTTCTTTGAAGAAGGATGCCTGAGCTTCCGCAACGCCTTCGCCTCGATCTGTCTGATTCTCTCTCTCGTCACTCCAAACTCTCTCCCCACCTCCTCCAGTGTCATTGGTTTCTCTCCGTGCAACCCAAACCTCATTTCCAATACTCTTCTTTCTCTATCCGACAAACCATTCATCACTTCTTGTACATTTTCTTTCAACAAACGCTGGGATGTCTGGTCATAAGGTGATTGGCTTTCATCAGGAATAAAGTCCCCCAAAAGACTATCCTCTTCATCTCCAATTGGTGTCTCCAAGCTCGTTGTCTTCTGCGCAATCTTAAAAATCTCTCTGACTCTATCCGGATCTATCTCCATTTCCTTACCCACTTCCTCCGGTGTCGGTTCCCGACCCAATTCCTGCATCAACTGCCGTTGTGTCTTCATCAGCTTGTTAATCGTTTCCACCATGTGCACCGGGATTCGGATTGTCCTAGCCTGATCCGCAATTGCTCTCGTGATCGCCTGTCTAATCCACCAGGTTGCATAAGTCGAAAACTTAAACCCCTTCGTCCAGTCATACTTCTCTACTGCCCTAATCAGGCCTTTATTTCCCTCCTGAATTAAATCCAAGAAGCTCATTCCTCTCCCAATATATTTTTTGGCGATCGACACCACCAACCTCAAGTTACTCGATGTCAATCTTTCCTTAGCCGCCGGCTCCCCCTTATCAACCCTTTGTGCCAACGCAATTTCTTCCTCCCGAGTTAACAACGGAATCCGCCCAATCTCTTTTAGATACATTCTCACCGGATCCTTAATCGCCTTATCATCCAGGGCTGTCAACGCTTCCAATTCTTTTTCCAACTCTTCACTCACCTCTGTCGTCTGGACTTCCTCCCCTTCCTCAACCGACTCAAAAATATCGATATCCTCCCTATACAACACGTCATACAACACATCCAACTCTGGCACTTTGTCCTCCGCATCCGGAAAAACCCGCAAAACATCCTCCTGAGTCACAAAACCCTGATCTCTACCCAACAGAACCAGTTCTTCAATCAAAGGTGATTGCTTGAGATCAATTCTTCTATCTTTCTTTGTCATCAATTTACCGACTGAAAAAACCCACCCAAAAACCTGTTACTATAAACACCGTCAAACAGATCCTCCAAGTGGTCAATCTACTAAACGGTAATATAACACAAGACACCCGCCTTTTTCAAATCCCAAACTCACTCCAAATCAGCTTGAGCCACTTTTTTCCCCAAAAATACCACCTTTTCTTGCAATTCTTGCACCTTCCCTTCGTTTCCTTCCTTCTCCGCTTTCTCAATCATTTTTTGCAACTCCATTAGTCGTTTTTTCCAGCGTCTCTTCTCCCATTCAGCCACCACCTCATCCAAATCTCTCTCTACCCTCTGCTCATCCACCTCACTCAAATACGCCAACTCCGCCATTTCCCGAATTTCTGTTGGCAATTTCTTGATAAAAACAGCCACTTCCACCTCTCCTTTGTCTAACCATTTCTCTACAATTTTTCCCGCTACGCCTCCTAATTCAAATTTGACCAGTTTCTCCGCTACCGCTCTCGCTTTTTTCCCTTCAACTCTCATCATCAGGGCCAAAATCTGCACTTCCGCCCCTAATTCCCCTTCTTCCTTCTTTGCTTCTGTACCGAGCCCCGAAGCTTGAGCCCTTATCTCCGTCACCTTTCCCACTCTCCTCATTTCCGCCATCACCGTCTCCGTCTCCGTCTCTAAAATCCTCGCCAATTTTTTCGCAAAATGAGCCTTAATCACTTCATTCTCAATTCTTGCCACCACCGGTATTACCTCCTCACTGATTTTCCGTTTTCCCTCAACTGTTTCCTCTCCATATTTTTCTACCGCCCTCGCCAAGTAATACTCATAAACATCCATCGCCCCCTCAATCATCTTCTTCCATTTTCCTGGTACCTCCCTCGCCACGTCATCAGGATCCTTCCCACCCTTAATTTGCACCACTCGTACATAAAATCCTTGTTTCTCCGCCATTTCAATCGACCGTTTTGTTGCTTCTTGACCTGCTCCGTCCGCATCCAAAGCCAAAATCAAATTCTTTGTCAATCTTCCAATCAATTTCAACTGATCTTCCGTTAACGCCGTCCCTTTCACTGCCACCGTTTCACCCACCCCCGCCATAAAACTACTAATCATGTCCATTTCTCCTTCTACCAACACCACTCTGTCTTTCTCTCTTATTGCTTGTTTTGCCTGAAAAAAACCGAACAAAGTTCGTGACTTATGATAAATCTCTGTTTCTGGTGAATTGATATACTTCGCCCCCGATTTTTCATCTGCCCCCGGCATTAATCTTCCTGCCAAACCCACCACTTTGCCCCGATGATCCATCAGTGGAAAAATTATCCGATCCCGAAACCGATCATAACTTCCACCTCCTTCTTTCTTGATCACCAAACCAGATTTTTCCAATAACTCCACTTCATATTTTCGTTTCCCCATAAGATACTTACTCAAACCATCCCACGCCGACAAGGCAAAACCCAATCTAAAATTTTCAATTATTTTCTCGCTCACTCCTCGCTCTTTGAGATACAATCTCGCTCTCTCCCCTACTTTATGTTTCGTCAACAAATAATGATAATATTCCACTGCCGCCTCATTTACTTCAACCATCTTTTCTCCAATTCCCGTTTTTTCTTTACCGCTAAAGGTCAACTTTATCCCTGCCCGTTCTGCCAGCGATTGCATCGCCTCCTTAAACTCCACTCCCTCAATCTCTTGCACAAAACTGATCACGTCTCCACCCTTACCACACCCAAAACATTTGTATATTCCCAACTCCGGATTAACCATAAATGAAGGCGACTTCTCTTGGTGAAACGGGCACAATCCTTTAAAATTCCGCCCCGCCTGCTTCAGGTTCACATATGCGCCCACCAATTCCACCACATCAACCTTGGTTTTAATCTCTTCTACTTGATCCATCTGCGCCAATTCTACTCCATCCAGCCGTAAAAATGGTAAAGACAGTAAAATAATTGACATCATCTTTGGGTTTTGTTAGGGTTAAATCGTGAAGAAGTGGAGAGACAACACCATCTCAAAGGCCAAAGAATTAAGACAACAAGGCTATTCATATGGCCAGATCAACAAAAAACTCAAAATCCCTAAAAGCACCCTCCATTACTGGATTGGTAATGTTCATCTATCAGATGAACATGCCACCCGAATTAAAACTCAATGGATAAAAGCAATTCAACCTCTAGGAGCTCTCGCCAATAAAAAAGAGAAGGATAAATTTTTAGAAAATATCAGAACCAAAACTCAAAAGGAGATGAAAAAACTAACTCCAAATAACCTTGTTTTAAAATCTATCCTATCAACTTTATACTGGGCTGAAGGGTCAAAAGGTAGATCCAGCTCTCTCATCTTTGCCAACACAGACCCCAAGTTAGTCCTACTCTATCTAACCCTTCTAAGAAACTGCTATCCCATCGATGAACCCAAATTACGCATCCGCTTACATCTTCACTACTATCACAAATCCAAGAAAATCAAAGAATTTTGGTCAAATTTATTAAATATCCCTATCAAACAATTTGGGAAAATTTATTGGAAAAAAAGAAGCAAAACCAAAAAATTCAGGCAAAATTTTGGTGGAATCTGCTTCGTGGGGTATAATAATGTCAGGCTTAAAGATGAAATTATGGCTTGCGCCTTAGCCACACAAGAGAAACTCATAAGTCACCTAATGCTCTCGTAGTTTAACGGATAAAACACGGCCCTGCGAAGGCTGAGCTACAGGTTCGATTCCTGTCGGGAGCACCAGTTTTTAGCCTGGAGAGTGGGCAGGACGGTAATGCGTTGGTTT
>CAYIUD010000025.1:0-6539 GCA_964366265.1 uncultured Pseudomonadales bacterium
TTTTACCAAATCACTTGATTCATCCCAAATGAATCTTGCCGTTCTTTCCAAATTATAGAACCGTGTCCACACTAACAGTACTAGGAATATAATAAAAAAAACTCGTCTCACTCTCCCATCGTAACACTAGTAAAATAGATCTATGACTGAAACTTTGCGCAACGAACTCCTCCATTTTCTTGTCTCCTTCGCCCTCACCATTGCCTTTTCCTCTCAACTCGGGTTTATAACTAGTTTTGGCATCTGTTTCTCTTTTGGTTTTTTTCTAGATCTTGATCATCTTTTCGATTACGGACTATATCTAAAAAATCATCAAAAACACTTCAATATCAAAGATTTTCTCTCCGGCAAACATTTCGCCAAGACCCACAAGATATTTGTTTTACTCCATTCTTGGGAATTAGTTATTTTTCTTTGGATTCCCTACCTTTATTTTGGTGAAATTGCCTTTTGGGCCGCATCTTTGGCTCTATTTTCACATCTAGTCGTTGACCAAGTGACCAACAAGGTCTATCTTCTTTCATATTCCTTACTCTATCGTCTTCGTACAAATTTCAAGCATAACTGTTAACCAAAATGACTAACCAAATTTATCAAGACTGGTTCAAAAGACATCGAGCAGAATCATACGCAGTCGGCTTAGTTGATCAAGTCGAAGGTTTTCTTAAATTGATTCCCAACATATGAAATATAATCCCCTAGTTTCGATCGTCATCCCCACAAAAAATAGTGGTAAATTACTTGAAAAATGTTTGATTTCTCTTATAAATCAGACCTACAAAAAATTAGAAATTATTATCGTAGATGGTTACTCAACCGATAATACTTTAGATATTGCCGGGAGATATAACACCAGGATTGTCATGAATAAAAAAATTCTTGCCGAGCCTGGAGTTGACCTGGGGTTTAGAAAATCAAAAGGCGAAATTATTATTGTTATGGCTACAGATAATATCTTTAAACAAAAAACCGCCATTACCTTGTATGTAAAAGTATTCTCAAACAAACAAGTTTCCGCCGCTTTCCCCATCCAGGTAAGTTCAAAAAAAGATACCATTTTCACCAAATATGTGAATGTATTCACGGATCCATTCAATCATTTTGTTTACGGTTATGCCGCAAATTCAAGAACTTTTAACAAAATTTACGAAACAATCCTACATAATGACTTATATGACATTTATGACTATCAGTCCCATCCTGTCAAACCAATTATTGCCGTTGCTCAAGGGTTCGCTTTTCGCCAGGATTTTAAAAACAAAAAAAGAAACAAAATGGATGATATCGAACCAATCTTGAAATTAATTGAGCAGAAAAAACAAATAGCCTATGTCCATTCAGTCGACTTATATCATCACACCATCAGAGATGTGTGGCATTTTATTCGCAAACAACGATGGGCAGCAAACAATGCTCTTACCAAAAAAAATTACGGAATACATACCAGAATAAACACGCTTACCAATTTCCAAAAAATCAAAGCCTATTTGTTTCCAGTCTATTCAATAAGTGTAGTTTTCCCTTGTTTTAACTCTATTTATCATCTTGTAATCGATATGGAACCCCTATGGCTATTCCATCCAATTATTACCTTTATTTCTGGCGCATCCATCATCTATGAATATGCTAGAATCAAAACCGGTATTTCTCGGAATATCTCGAGGCTCTAAAAAATGAACTACAAAATCGAAAAATTTACCAAATTTTCTGATAAAAGAGGAGATTTAATTGTGTTCTTAAAGAATTCGGAACTAAAAAAGACACAAAAAAAGTTTGGTCAAATTTACTTTGTTACTTTTTCTAACAAAGGTGTCGTCCGCGGAAATCACTACCATAAAAAATGGCGAGAGTGGTTTGGAATTGTTCATGGCAAATTGGAAGTAGCACTAAAAGATATGATCACAGGAGAAAAAACAAATTTTGTCCTGGATAGCGATCAAGATAAATACTTAAGACTTGAAATTGGCCCTAATATTGCTCACGCATTTAAATCAATCTCAGAGACTGCCGCCTTGTTAAACTATGCAAATTCACCTTGGTCAAACGATGATGATTTTGAAGAAATAATAATCCCACCAAAAAAATGAAAGAAGTTTTTATTCACGAAAAAGCAATAGTTGAGACCGAGAACATCGGTTCTGGATCTCGAGTCTGGGCTTTCGTTCACGTTTTACCTGAGGCTAAGATAGGTGAAAATGCTAACATTTGTGATCATTGTTTTATTGAAAACAAAGTTGTGATTGGTGATAATGTCACCGTTAAATGTGGAGTTTGGATTTGGGACGGAGTCACCATTGAAGATAATGTCCAAATTGGACCAAGTGTCATTTTTTCGAATGACAAATATCCTCGCGCTAAAAATGAGAATTTTGTTCTTGGTGAAATCTTAATTAAAACCGGGGCCTCAATCGGAGCGGGAGCAGTTTTATTGCCCAGTATCAAAATTGGCGAATTTGCCATGGTAGGAGCCGGATCTGTGGTTACCAAAGACGTCCCTGATTATGGACTAGTTTATGGCAATCCAGCTCGGCTAGTTAGCTATATTTGCCTTTGTAATGAAAAATTTCAAATAGAAAATAACGGAGATGAACATATTTGTTCTTGTGGAGAAATATATTCAAAAGAATCTGATTCAATTTTTCGAAAAAACAAATGAATATTGCTTTTCTCGACCTCAAGCGTCAATATAAAGGTATCAAGAAAGAAATTAATGTCGCCATTCGTCGCGTCATCAACCGACAATACTTCATTTTAGGAGAAGAACTCAAAGGTTTCGAAGAAAAATTTTCCAAATACTTAAAAATTAAATACACCGTCGGTGTCAATTCTGGTACCGATGGTTTAATCATCGCTCTCAGGGCTCTAGGTGTCGGCAAAAGTGATGAAGTTATTACTCCAGCCAATAGCTTTATTGCCACTACATTAGCAATTACCGAAGTTGGAGCCACTCCGGTCTTTATTGATGCCGATATATCGACTTTTCAGGTAGATGTTACCCAAATTGAATCAAAAATAACGAACAAGACCAAAGCCATACTCCCAGTCCATCTATATGGAGCTCCCTGCGAAATAACCAAAATAGTCTCCATCGCCAAAAAACATAAGCTTTACGTTGTCGAAGACGCCTGTCAATCTCATGGAGCGACCTTTAATAAAAAAATGACTGGCACCTTTGGTGATATTAGTGTTTTTAGTTTTTATCCGGGCAAAAATCTTGGCGCATATGGTGATGGTGGCGCAATCTGTACAAACAACCGTCAAATTTATGAAAAATTACTTAAGCTCAGAAATTACGGTCAATCAAAAAAATACTATCACGATGAAATCGGTCTTAATTCAAGACTGGACGAAATCCAAGCAGCCATCCTACAAGTCAAATTAAAACATTTGAATTCTTGGAACAATCACAGAAACAAAATCGCCAAAAAATACAACGCCAATATTTCCAATATCAATTCCCAAAAAATAATCAAAGGTGGCAAATCAAACTATCACCTGTTTGTAATTCGCACCAAAAACAGAGACAAGGTAATTAAGTTTCTCTCAGATAACGGCATTAATACCCTAATTCATTATCCTGTCCCAATCCATCTACAAAAATGTTACAAATATTTAAATTACACAGTCGGTAATTTTCCGGTAACAGAAAAACTCGCATCAGAAATTATCTCGCTTCCAATTTATTCTGAACTTTCAGAAAAAGAAATAAATTATGTAATTAATAAAGTTAATCAATCACTCACTGAATGAAAGTCGTTATTCTAGCTGGAGGGGCCGGAACTCGGATTAGTGAAGAATCAACCATCAGACCAAAGCCAATGGTCGAAATCGGTGGGATGCCTATCCTCTGGCACATTATGAAAATCTACAGTCACTATGGTTTTAATGATTTCATAATTTGTTTGGGTTACAAAGGTAATTACATTAAAGATTGGTTTAACGATTATTTTCTTCACCATAATGACGTTGTTTTCGATCTAGGAAAAAATAAAGTCGAATTTCTAAAAAAAAGAGGTGAAAATTGGAAAGTGACTCTTGTTGACACAGGAGACCAAACCATGACTGGTGGCCGATTTAAGCGAATCAGGCCATATTTAGATAATAAGACCTTCATGGCAACTTATGGCGATGGTGTTGGCGATATTAATCTCAAAAAACTTTTAAAATTTCACAAAAGTCATGGGAAACTAGCCACCCTTACTTCCGTTGTTCCCGAAGGAAGGTTTGGGGCAATAACCATCAATAATCGGAAACAAATTACCAACTTTAACGAGAAGAAAGACAACAAAGATCCCGTTAACGCCGGCTTCTTTATTCTTGAACCAGCAGTTATGGACTATATTGACGGAGATGAAAGTATTTTTGAACAAGAACCCTTACGGAATTTATCAAAAGACAAGCAACTCATGGCTTTCCATCACGAAGGTTTCTGGAAACCAATGGACACTCTCAATGACAAAAATACCTTAGAAAAAATCTGGGCAACTGGATCAGCTCCATGGAAAGTCTGGAAATGACACTACAAAAATTTTACAAAAATAAAAAAATTTTAATCACTGGTCATACTGGCTTCAAAGGAGCTTGGTTAAGTAATATTTTGCATCTCTGGGGTGCAGATGTTGTTGGTATTGCTCTCCCTCCACCTACAAAACCCAGCTTATTCGAAGCCCTAAATATTCAAAATAAACTTAAAAATCATTTTGTAGACATAAGAGACTTCAAAAAAATTCGCGAAATCTTAGATACTGAAAAACCAAAAATTGTCTTTCATCTCGCCGCCCAACCTCTGGTTCGCGACAGTTATGTCGATCCGCTCAGCACCATCTCCACCAATGTTTTAGGTACCGCCAACATTCTTCAAGCCATAAAAGAAGTTGGTTCCATCAAATCAGCCGTTATTATTACTACTGATAAAGTCTACGAAAATAAAGAATGGCTACATCCATATCGAGAAATTGATCCTCTAGGTGGATACGATCCTTACAGTGCCAGTAAATCTGCAGCCGACATTATTGCGAATTGCTACTCTCAAAGCTTTTTCAATCCCAATCAATATCAAAAACAACGCTCAACCCTGATCGCCATTGCTCGTGCTGGTAACGTTATTGGTGGTGGTGACTGGGCCAAAGATCGTTTAGTCCCAGATATTATTAGATCCATTTTTTCTGGTAATGAAGACATCATTATCAGAAATCCTCATGCCATCAGACCATGGCAACACGTTTTAGAACCGCTTTTAGGCTATCTAATTCTAGCCAAAAAACTTTACGAAGGTGATACCACTTTTGTTGGACCGTGGAACTTTGGACCTGAGCCGGATAATTTTATTACTGTTGAAAAACTCGTTACTACTGCTATCAACATTCTCGGTCAAGGAAACTTAAAAATAATTCCAGACAACTCCAAACATGAAGCCAATATTCTCAAACTTGATATCAACAAAGCCAAAACTTTATTAAATTGGAAACCAACCTTAGATATCAATACCACTTTGAGTTTGACCTTTGAGTGGTACAAAACCTACTATCAAAATCCTGAACTAATCACGGAGCTTACAAAGAATCAAGTTGAGTTATTCTTCAAGACATATGAACAAAACCCTAACTAAACAAATTATCAAAGAATACCAACATAGGTTCCCCCTAAAAAAATTTATTCCAGGAGAGTCACCAGTCCCGGTATCAGGCAAAATCTTTGACGAGAAAGAGATGCTTTTAATGACTGAAGCTGTCTTGGACGGCTGGTGGACAGAAGGCAGATTGACCAATGAATTCGAAACAAGATTGGCAAAGTTTTTGGGAGTCAACTTCTGTATTACCGTTAATTCTGGTTCTTCTGCAAACCTCTTAGCCTTTATGGCCTTAACATCTCATTTATTAGGTCAAAGAAGAATCAAGCCTGGTGATGAAGTTATTACCGTAGCTGCCGGTTTCCCAACGACAGTCAATCCAATTATTCAAGCAGGTTGTATACCAGTCTTCGTTGACATTGAACTGGATACTCTCTCAATTGATATCACCAAATTAGAAGAAGCAATTTCTCCTAAAACCAAAGCTATTATGATTGCCCATGCCTTAGGCAATCCTTTTGATTTATCCGCCATCACCCAATTTGCCAAGAAACACAATCTTTGGTTTGTGGAAGATAATTGTGACGGACTTGGAAGCGAATATAATGGCAAAAAAACTGGCTCTTTTGGCGATATTTCCACTCTAAGTTTTTATCCCGCCCATCACATTACTGCTGGTGAAGGGGGAGCAGTCTTTACCAACGATGCTCTCTTAAAAAAGATTATTAGATCCCTTCGTGACTGGGGTAGGGATTGCTGGTGTGCCACTGGTAAGGACAATACCTGCGGTATCAGATTTAAATGGCAATTAGGCAATTTACCCAAAGGCTATGATCACAAATACACTTACTCCCATCTCGGTTACAACTTGAAGATGACGGAGATGCAAGCTGCTTGTGGTCTTGCTCAACTGGACAAATTGCCAAAATTTACCAAGACTTCTTCCCGAAAGATAAGGTTGTGGTGGCTG
>CAYIUD010000026.1:0-2050 GCA_964366265.1 uncultured Pseudomonadales bacterium
CAGCTTGAATTTTGAAAGCTAAACCAGCGACAGGCCCATTAGGATTGGGTTCACGAGTGATTTCTTTGGTTTCGTCTTTGGGGTCTTTACCGGTGACAGCAACAAGATCCATCGGGCTGGGAAGGAAATCGACGACGGCATCAAGAAGAGGCTGGACACCTTTGTTGCGAAGAGAGGAACCAGGATAGACAGGGACGATCTGGTTATTGATGGTGGCTTTGCGAAGAACGGTTTTGAGCTCAGAAATACTGGGTTCTTGACCGTTGAGGTATTTTTCAAGAAGAGTGTCGTCGAATTCACAAATTTGTTCGATTAGAGTGGCTCGGCTGGTCTCAACCTCAGCTTTGAGGTCATCGGGGATGGAGTCTGAAACGGTGTATTTGGCACCGGTTTCATCACCTGCCCAAATAATGGTTTGTTTTTCGAGCAGGAGAACTACACCCTTGAAAGAGTTTTCGACACCGATCGGAAGAGCCATGACAGCAGTTTTGGCACCAAGTTTTTTGTGAACATCGTCGAGGGTGGCCTGAAAATCAGCACCGAGAACGTCCATTTTGTTGACGAAGGCAACCCGAGGAACTTTGTATTTGTCGGCTTGACGCCAGACGGTTTCGGTTTGGGATTGAACACCAGAGCCAGCGTCGAGAATAACAACACCACCGTCAAGAACACGAAGAGAACGCTCGACTTCGGCGGTAAAGTCAACGTGGCCGGGAGTATCAATAATGTTGATACGGTTTTTGTCTTTGAGAAGAGAGTGCTCTAAGACAGGGGTCCAAAAAGTGGTGGTAGCGGCAGAGACGATGGTGATCCCACGCTCTTTTTCTTGTTCCATCCAGTCCATTTGAGTGTCACCAGCATCAATGTTGCCGATTTTGTAGGATTTGCCGGTGTAAAAAAGGATCCGCTCGGAGGTGGTAGTTTTGCCGGCGTCAATGTGGGCAATAATACCGATGTTGCGGATATTTTTGAGATCGAGATGTTGGTCTGATTTTTCGGCCATTTTGTTAGTTGTTAAGGGAGATTACCACTTAAAGTGAGCGAAGGCTTTGTTGGCTTCGGCCATTTTGTGAGTGTCAGTTTTTTTCTTGATGGCAGAGCCTTCGTTATTGAGGGCATCGAGAATTTCGGCAGCAAGTTTTTCGGCGTAAGAGTGAAAAGCAGAGTTGGAACGAGCCCTAGCGGCATTGATCAGCCAACGAATAGCCAAGGTTTCTTTACGGTCACCTTTGACGGGAGTCGGGACCTGATAGGCAGCACCGCCAATGCGACGAGTGCGGACTTCTAACTGAGGTTTGATGTTCTCCAGTGAGGTACGAAAAGTCTCGAGAGCATCTTTTTTGGTTTTTTCACCAACAATTTCGAGGGCGTGATAAACCTGAGTAGCGGCAACAGTCTTTTTACCGTCGTGCATACTGCGATTGATCAATTTAGCGATCAGACGGTTGTTATAAACTGGGTCGGGAGTGAGATTTCTTTTGAAGTTTTTGTTACTACGCATAGGATTTATTCAGCTTTAGCTCCACCGCTTTGACGGCGGGTGCCGTATTTGGAACGGGATTGTTTACGACCCTCGACACCAGCACAGTCATAGACACCGCGGATAATGTGATATTTGACACCAGGAAGATCTTTGACACGACCACCACGGATAAGAACAACGGAGTGTTCGGCTAGGTTATGACCTTCGCCCATGATATAGGCGGTGACTTCTTGACGATTGCTGAGGCGGACACGAGCGACCTTACGAAGAGCCGAGTTTGGCTTTTTGGGAGTCATGGTTTTGACCTGAATACAGACACCACGTTTCTGAGGGTTGGTGGTTTTGACATGCTTCCTTTTTAGAGCATTGTAAGAACGGCGCAAAGCGGCGGCTTTGATTTTTTTGCTTTTTTGACGCCGAGGATGGCGGATAAGTTGATTGATTGTAGGCATAATTTCGTGGCTGTATTTTACCACATTAAATGGTGTCGGACTTGGAACGGGCACGTTCCGGGCTGGTGGGGATAAGACGACCAATGATAACGTTTTCTTTCATGCCTAAGAGAGG
>CAYIUD010000026.1:2060-6234 GCA_964366265.1 uncultured Pseudomonadales bacterium
AGGATCGTCGTCACCTTCGATAGCGGCTCTGGTCAAGACCTTGGTAGTGTCTTGGAATGAGGCAGAAGAGAGCCAAGATTCAGTGTAAAGTGAACTTTGGATTAGACCAAGGATGAGGACTCCAGCGGTGGCAGGTTGGCCACCTTCGGCAATGATACTCTCGTTGAGGGCGTCGAAACGTCCACGACTAACTACCTGTCCGGGGAGGAGGTCGGTATCACCAGAAGTTTCGACTTTGAGTTTGTCGGACATTTTGCGGACAATGACTTCAAAGTGTTTGTCGTTGATGGCAATACCTTGAGACTCGTAAACCTTTTGGACTTCGGCGACGAGGTATTCCTGGGCGGCGCGGAGACCTTGGACTTTGAGAATCTGTTTGACATCCAAATCACCAGAGGCGAGGGGATGGCCAGCGGGAACGAGTTGCCCGTCCTCAATGCTCAAAGTTGCGGTGAGAGGAATGACGTACTCGCGGCGTTGATCCTTGCCACCAATGGTAGGGGTAACAGTGATACGGTAGCCTGAATCGGTTTCAAGGATTTTAACCTTGCCGGCGACTTCAGAGATGGGGGAGAGAGTCTTGGGAGTTCTGACCTCAAGCAATTCAGTGACACGGGGAAGACCTTGGGTAACGTCAAGACCGACAGAACCAGAGGTGTGTTTGGTACGCATAGTTAGTTGAGTACCTGGCTCACCAACGGACTGAGCGGCGAGAATACCAACAGGGTCACCAACAACAGCGGCGTTAAGATTGGCAAAATTCAGACCGTAACATTTGATACAAAGGCCGGCGCGAGACTCACAGGTGAGAGGAGAGCGAACTTCGACCTGAGTAACTTTTGATTCAAGAATGATGGGAAGAACGTCTTCGGTGATAAGTTCACCGGCGGCGACGATTTGTTTCTTGGTTTTGGGATCGATGACTTTTTTGAGAGTGTAACGACCAAAGAGACGGTCGGCAAACTTTTGTCCACGATAGCCGTCAGAGGAAACAGTAATACCTTTGTCGGTGCCACAGTCTTCGGAACGAATAATGGCATCGTGAGAGGCATCAACAAGACGGCGAGTAAGATAACCGGCATCGGCGGTCTTTAAGGCAGTATCAATAAGACCTTTACGGGAACCTCGAATAGAGTTGACATATTCAAAAATGGAGAGACCTTCACGGTAGTTACTCTTAACTGGTAGTTCGACGATGTTGCCTAAAGGGTCAACAACCAGGCCGCGCATGGCGGAAAGTTGTTTGATGGTGTCTCGAGAGACACGACCGGCGCCGGATTCGATAGTAAGACGAATCGGGTTGCCAGGACGGAAGGCGTCCCAGGTAAGTTCACTGAGTTCGTCGGTAATACGAATCCAAACATCATTGCTGAGGCGTTGGCGCTCTTGTCTGGTGATAAGACCTTGGGCATAATTTTGTTCGATTTGAGCAACTTGTTGGTTACCTTGTTCAATAACTTCGGGTTTTTTGTCATAGAGTTCATTGTCGGAGATAGCAAAGGAGAGACCAGAAATGGTGCCGGCATCAAAACCAATCCGCTTAATGTCGTCGATTAATTCAACAACACGATCAGAGGAGAGTTCCTTGATGGCTCGACCAAAAATAGATTTGATGGCGGTGCTGTTGATGGCTTCGTTGATGAAACCAAATTCTTCCGGGATGACTTCGTTGAAGATGATCCTTCCGGGGGTGGTGGTAATAATTTTGTCGTTATGACGGACATTAACTGGCTGGCGAAGCTGTAAGCGACCAGTTCGATGAGCGAGAAGAACTTCGTTGAAGTCAGCAAAAATGCTTTTGGTTGATTCTTCGTTTTCTTTGATCGAAGTTAGGTAATAGACACCAATAGCCATTTCTTTTTTGGCAGGAATAGCGACTGGTTTGCCGGTTGAAGGCTTGAGGAGGTTGTGCTGAGGAAGCATGAAGTCTCTGGCTTCTTGCTGGGCTTTTTTGGTTAAGGGGACGTGGACAGCCATTTGGTCGCCGTCGAAGTCGGCGTTGAAACCATCGGTAACAGCAGGATGAAGTCTGATGGCTGAGCCTTCGATAAGAACGGGATTGAAGGCGAGAATGGAGAGCTTGTGAAGTGTTGGGGCACGGTTGAGGAGGACAGGGTGATTTTTGGTGATTTCTTCGAGGATGTCATAGACTTCGGGGATTTGGTGTTCAATCAGGTTTTTGGCTGATTTGACGTTGGGAGCAAGACCTTTGGTAATAAGTTCACGCATGACGAAAGGTTTGAACATTTCCAAGGCCATGTCTTTAGGAAGACCACATTCATTGATCTTGAGTTCAGGCCCAACAACGATGACGGAACGACCAGAGTAGTCAACCCGTTTACCAAGGAGGTTCTGACGGAAACGACCTTGTTTACCTTTGAGCATTTCGGAAAGGGATTTGAGTGGTTTGATCCGACGAGCACGACGGGAGCTATGAGATTGAGGGGCGTCGATGAGGGCATCAACGGCTTCCTGAAGCATTCTTTTCTCGTTTCTTAAGATAATCTCAGGAGCACCTAGGCTCAAGAGGTGTTTAAGACGATTGTTGCGGTTGATGACACGGCGGTAGAGGTCATTGAGGTCAGAAGTGGCGAAACGGCCACCAGAAAGTTGGACCATAGGTCGTAGATCTGGTGGGATAACGGGGAGCTGACGGAAGACCATCCATTCAGGACTGATGGCAGCGTTGAGTAGTCCCATGACAACCTTGAGACGTTTGATGGCTTTAAGTTTTTTGCCGACAGAGCCTTCCTTGATGATGATTTTGAGTTTGTTGGCAAGCTCTTCGAGATTGACTTTTTTGATAGCTTCGATTAAGGCTTCGGCACCCATATTGACGGTAAGGAAGCTGGTAGCGTCGTAGTCACGAAGTTTGAGATATTCGTCTTCGGTAAGAACAGAACTGACTTCGACTTGTTTAGTGAGATTTTCGATAGCATCATAGATATTATCAGTGACGGTGCTTTCGGCAACCATTTGCTCTCTGATGGCGACAATTTTCTTTTTGGTTGCTAATTTGGCAGATTCGATTTTAAGATTCTGTTCATCTTTGTTTTTGATCTCTTTGCGCAAAACATCAACAAATTGCTTACCTTCTTCTTTGGCGGTTTCAATTTGTTTGTCAGACTCGGACTTGATGCTGTCTTTTTGTTCTTTGCGGGTTTCTTCAAGTTTTTTGAGGGTTTCAATTTTGGCGTCTTTGTCGACACTAAGAATAAGATATCGGGCAAAATAGACGACACTAGCAAGCTTTTTTGGGGAGATATTGAGAAGGAGGGAGAGGGTGGAAGGAGCACCTTTGAAATACCAGACGTGAGCGACGGGAGCACTAAGGGAGATGTGACCCATGCGTTCGCGACGAACGCGGGACAGAGTTACTTCGACACCACATTTATCACAGACAATGCCACGGTAACGGACTCTTTTGTATTTACCACAATAACATTCCCAGTCTTTAGTGGGACCAAAGATCCGCTCACAGAAAAGACCATCCTTTTCGGGCTTGAGGGTGCGGTAGTTAATGGTTTCAGGCTTGGTGATTTCGCCATGGGACCAAGTTTTGATTTCTTCGGGTGAAGCAAGTTTGATTTGAAGTCCCTGAAAGTCCATTAAGTTTTTTAGATTGTTGGTCATATGTCTTGGTTCTATCATCTTAATGATTGGTAATTTATTCTGCTGATTTATCAGTAGTAATTTCTTCAGTAGTTTCTTCTGGTTTGGTTTCAGAATCTACTAGAGATTCGTCGGAAGCAGTATTGCTGGAAACATGACTAGGAGTGACATCTTCAGTCCCATCCTCGGTTTCCTCTACTTTTTTGGGGGCAGAAATTGGGTTGGTGGGGATAATATTCAATCCTAAACTATTGAGTTCTTTGACCAAGACTTTGAATGATTCGGGTAAAGTGGCTTCGGGAATCTCTTCGCCTTTGACAATGGCTTCGAAGGCACGAGATCGGCCAACAACGTCGTCTGATTTGATGGTAAGCATTTCCTGGAGGGTGTGGGCGGCTTTGTGAGCTTCGAGAGCCCAGACTTCCATTTCACCGAGACGTTGTCCACCCATTTGAGCCTTGCCTCCCAAAGGCTGTTGGGTAACGAGAGAGTAAGGACCGGTTGAACGAGCATGGGTTTTGTCCTCAACCATATGAACAAGTTTGAGAATATAGCCAACGCC
>CAYIUD010000027.1:0-6163 GCA_964366265.1 uncultured Pseudomonadales bacterium
AGTGTAAACGGATGTTTGTTGGGGGAGTTCTAGATGGGGAGATTTAGGATATAGATCGATAAGTGGATGGATTGCACAAGGTGGCTCAGGTGATGGCGGAAAGAATCAGAGGGACTAGGGCAGGAGGTGAGGTCGCCAGTTGGTGTGCGGACAACATTGATAAGTTATATCCGTGGTCAGATGATGATGGGGTGGAGCGTAGTTTTATTGAGGTAATATATACCTCAATTGAGCCATATACGTCAGAGGCAGTTAAATTTGGTGGAAAGATATATGATCGTCTAAAAATTTCACAAAATGGGTCGATATATATCCAAATTGATGATGTGTCGGTAAATATGTTAGATTTACTGGTCTTGGATGATGAGAAGATAAAGTACCTTTATTATGCTTTGTTGAAGGATCATGGAGTGAAAGGAGTGATTGGTTTTCTTAGAGAAAAAATGCAGGATAAGTTTGGTGGAGTGAGGGAGTCGGATATAGAGATAAATGCGATGCCGAGGCAACTTAATGTTTTGAGAACAATGCTGGGAGAGATGAGAAGGATACCTGGGCATGAGAAGGATGCGGCGGGTATGGAGAATGTGTTAAGGTGGGCGTTGGGCCAGCCTGATTCAGATTTGCCGGTTAATGTGAGTTTGGATGAAGTCTATAAGCGGTTTAAATTTGAGGAGTATGAAGTAAGTAAGGGAACAAGTAAATTCCGACTCGACTGGCTGGAAAAGACTTTAGGTAGGTTGGGAGTAGTAAAAGTAAAAGACAAAATATTGGATATGGGGTCGGGGACTGGATGGTTAACTAAAGGAATGGCGGAGCGGGGCTACAGGATTACGGGGTTGGATGCGTCGAGGAGAAATGTAGCTAGAGCGATCTGGGAGACGAGGAAAAGATTGGGGAGAATTTTTCAAGTTGGGAGTTGGTATGAGTTGGATTTTGGGGATGAGTCTTTAGATGTGGTGTTGTCTTTGGGTCGGTCACTACCTCATGTGGAAACACCTAATCGTTTTGCTGGTTATAAAGGGGTATTGGCTGAGGTGGGCCGGGTATTGAGGGAAAACGGTTTATTTGTTTTTGATATGCCTAATCCGAAGGTGGGTGAGTATTTAGAGAGGCGGTTGGAATATATTAAGTTTTTGAAAAAAAGTGGAATGACGGTGCCTAGTGAGGCCAATTTCCCATATATTATTGACTCACCTGACGGAAGAAATTTTTACAATCGTTATGTGCCTGATAAAGGGTCGATTATGGTTGATTTGATGATGAATGGTTTTGTGGTTAGGGAGATTGTGGAGGAAGATATTCCCGGTCCTGGAGGAAATAAGAATATGGTGTTTGTAACCAGAAAAATGACAGATCAGGAACAAGATGTGGTAAAAGAGAGGTACTATGCGAACCGCTATTGGGAAGCAAACGAGAGGTTAGCTAATGAGTTGATGGCAAAAGAGACCAAGTTAGGTTGAACCAGGAGCGGAAAGTGGTAGCAATATACTCATTTTCAATGATTATCCCAAGAGGTGAGGTTTTTTTGTTATGGTTGATGATGGCGAGTTTGTGGCCATAAACGTTGATTTCGTGCTCAAAGGGAAAGTTTTTGCTATCAATAACTTTGGTTTCTCGGAGTTCAGCCTTGTTTAATTGGGTGTAGGTTTCGGTTTTGGGTCCGGAAGCAACAATAGCTTTGACGCGGATGCCGGCCGTGATTCTTTTGCTGGCATAATGCTTGGTCACCCATTGGTAGATGTCTGGGTGAACTTTTGAAGTTTCTACTAAGGCGAAGAGTTCATTATTGAGTGATAGATTAAGGGTGTCGAGGTAGATTTTTTTGATGCCTTCAATACCTTCGTAATATGTAACCACAGGTTTAGTTTCCTGGTGGGCAAATTTGGTTTTGAGGCTGGGAAGAAGATTTTCGAGATTTCTGGCGGCCAGGATGGATTTTTGTTTTTGATCTTCGGCGAGGGTGAGAAGGTGGTCGGGAGAGAGGGGGATGAAGATGGTAGTTTTGCCTTTTTTTTCCTCTTTGACCAAGCCAAGACTGGCCAAGGATTTGGTCACTGCATAGACGTAGGTGCGTTTGACTTTGGAGGAAGAGCTTAGGGAACTGGCGGATTGGGGTCCATTGTTAAGAAGGGAAAGATAGATGGCTGTTTCTTCAGAGGAGAGACCGAGATTGATCAGGGCAGAGTCTTGCATAAGTTGAGTATCTCAAGAAGGGTTATAACTGTCAAATATTCGTGACAAAGTGGAGTTGGGTAGGGAAGTCGTTTTTGGATATATCGTCCTATGGTCTTGTCATAAAGGCTTGACATATACTATGAGTTATGGTATTATGGGCGTCAAATTGAAGGCTAGGATAGCACAAATAGCCGGCTGAGCCTCCCGTCAGGGGGACTTGACAAAGCCTATAGACTGTGTTATACTACCTCCATAATTTGATAGGCATGAGCCTGTCAAAGCTCCTTAAATCACTGTTTAGCCACACCCACGGGTGAGGCGCTGTCCAACAGAATACTGTCCTAACCAGATTTTCTGGTTACCCCTAGAACAGTGGCATCCTTGGATGTCTTTTTTTGTCTCTAGTTGATTCTGTAAATAACAGTGAGGGAGCCGTCAGGAAAGATAAGTTTGGTACCTATCCTGATGGTTGATCTTTGACATACCAAACCACATATCTGCGTTTCAACAATGGCCAAACCATGGTCCGATTGGAAAATGGATATGTGGGATGACCCAACCCCTTTCGCACTTCGTGCTGTTCCCCCTTGGCAGGGCGAACTAGATTGGAACTGTAGTTCGAGGCAAGGGGAGATAACTTTGAAGGTTACCGGTAGAAATGAGCCCATCTGTCCATGGGTATTAGCCTCAGATCCGATACGGACGTGGCTACTCAAGATGAGCTCATTTCTGCCCATAAATAAAAGTGGGCAGTAGTAGAGGGAAGCCATTCCCTAACCTTAGGAGGTGAAAAATGGCAAAATTTTTTGTTTCTTTCGAAATTGATTACTCTGGTTTTACCCCGCCGGGGTATGAACCAGGGAATACAATTATAGAGGTCCCTGAGGGGATCTCCGGAGAGAAGCTGGTTGACTATCTCAAAGAGATAGTCAACAAAGAGGCGCAGAAGCGCCATCTAGGTGTTCGCGGAGGGATTTTAATGGGCTTTACAGCCCTTTAATTTCCCCAGTTTGTCTGGGAAGTGAAGAAGAAAGGATCGCATATTGCGACACCTGCCTTCACTTCCCATGCTTTTTTTAAAGGGATTCCTCGATTACGCTAACGCTTCACTCGGAATGACAAGGGAATTTCATTTGAGAAAACAGAGTGTTAATAGATCCTGAAATGAATTCAGGATGACATTAGTGTTTTGTTTCCTCTAATGAGGCGGTGAAACCCAATCGAAAGCTCATAAGGAGCAGGGTGGAGGCTAAAAAATGCCGAAATTTGTGAATTTGACCCCGCATGGGGTCAATATTTACGATGAGAAGGGAGAAACCCTTCTCATGACAGTCCCGCCAAGCGGGACAGTGGCACGTTGTGCCACAAAATCGGAAATCGTTCGAAAAGTGGCACGTGTGCCGCTTTTGGCAATTTCTTACGGGGAGGTCGCTGATCTCCCCAAAAAAAAGCGGGGCACGATTTATATCGTGTCGTTGCTGGTCCGGGCCGCCTGCCCGGATCGTAAAGACCTGGCCTCGCCAGGCGAGCTCCTCCGCAATGCGGAAGGGCAACCGGTTGGTTGCAAGGGTCTTGCGATCAACCGTTAGGAGTTTGTTGTTGGGTGGTGGGCATATATTGCCTGCCACCCAATGTTTTTGATCAATAGACCTGATTATGGGAGCCGATGTCGTAGAGGATGACATGATTGTTACTTATCAAGCGATAGATGATGCGAATATCACCATTGATTGAGAAGGCACGATAGCCAATTAAACTGCCTGTGAGAGGATGATCTTTGAGAGAAGGATGATTTCTTTCTTGACTAAATAGTTTTAAACGCTCCTTAAATCTTTTGACTAATTTAGGATAAAGAAGAATTCGTTTTTTAAGCGACTTATCGAAGACAGGATCAGTTTCGATAACCATGGGTTTATAAGTTGTTGAAATGGTCCATCAGTTCTTCAACGCTATTAGCGGTAAAGAGCTTGGTTTTGCCAGATTCAATGTCTTTAGTCATTTTGTCATAGCGTTTGATGGCTTTGGGGGAGAGTTGAACGGCTTTGGGTTCGATTTTGACTTCAAGTTTTTTTTTGGCCAGTTGTTTGATGAAAAGGCGAATGGGTTCTTGAAGAGAAGAGAAGCCCATCTGAGTGGCCATCATGGTTGCTTGATCGCGGGTATCTTTGTCGAGGGGGATTTGCAGAATGGTTTTGTTCATGGATAAATATTATTATATTGTTTTGGTAATGTCAATGATTTGTGGTTGTGAAAGAGAGATTGTTGATCTTTGTTTCATGCTCACAAAATAGTGGGCAGGTAGAGGGTGTCATACCCTAACCTTAGGAGGTGAAAAATGGCTCAGATTTTGGTTTCGAACAAGAAATTCACAGGCATTGTCCGTGTCTGTGGCGGTCAGCAGATCCAGTTTCGCGCCGAAGGGCGAAAAAACTGGAACAGTCTGACCGGTCTGTCCCGTAAGGGACGGATTGAGATGTCATTCGGCCGTTATGGTCGATTTGATGTACAAAAAAGGTCAGTTTTGACCTTGGATGAGGTGGTTGATCGCCTGTTTGATAGGGCGAAGGCGCTGCGGAATGCAGCAGCTTAGCCAAAAAGTTTGTCTGGGGAGATAATCAGTCGTTTATCTCCCCATAGTTTTGTTCCCGTTAATCCGTTCGTCACACTCTGGACAGGGGTATGGAGAACGGATTGATGAGAATAAGCTCATTTAGAACGTAAAAGGTTGGAGGGTTAAAAGGGATTCCTCCACCCTTCGCTAAAAGCTACGGAGTGGCACAGCGGCAAGCTCGGAATGACAAAGAGTTGTGGTTGTGAAAGAGAGATTATTTGATCTTTGTTTCATGCCCACATAATGTGAGGCAGGAGAATTTTTCCTGAGGAGGAAAAATAATGTCAAATAGCTATGGCTATCTTCGGGCAAGCGAAGCTGGGAAAGACCTTTTTGAGAAGGTGACCAGACTGACCCCTGACAAGATTGGTTCGGTGGATATTCCGCGTGTCCTCAAGCGGTTGATGAATCTCTTTGACGAGATTCCAGACCAGGAGGTGAGATTCATATACTCACCTAAAAAAGGTTGTGGAGAACTTACGGTTCTCAAGCGGCCTGCCTGGCAGGAAGAAGGAGCCCGCAGGTCGGCAACGGAAATATCTTGTTCTTCCTTTTTGTTCATGACAGGAGAAGTGCGCAAGAGGGAATTTGTGAGGAGGGTTCTGGAGATCAGTAATTTGCTGATATCCAGCAACCAATGGTCACTGGGGAACGATCCTCTCGTTCCGAAGATAGATGGGATAATTTCCCATGAGCTAAAGTTGGCTGAAAGCCGTGCGGGAGCCATACGGATGGCTGCCAAAGGCGGTTTCTTCAAATGGGAGAACAAAAGAGGGTAGTTTGACTTTGTCCGGCAGTTAATGAGATAGCAATATTGCTACTTCTTATTGGTTGCCGGTTTTTTTGTGGCTATTTTTGTTGAGAGTTGGGATCAATGCCGAGCATGTAGAGAACAGATTCTTTGCGGTAGCGGCGGTCGCCACGGCTGTTGATGCGGATGGCGGGGAGTTTGCCGCGTTTGCCCCAGCGCTTGATGGTGAGGGGGGAGACACGGAGAAGTTCAGCGACCTCAGAGACAGTAAGAAGGTCAGGAAGGTTTTTGAGATCAAGGTCGCGTTTGGTCATTTGATATATAAAGTAACAGTTGAGTCGAATAGTGTCAAGACACGTTAGTGCTTAGTGCTCGGTGCTTAGCCCTTAATAAATTTAAAAAATTATCAGGCGTGTGATGATATACAAGTTAATAGAAAAGTATGGTTTAAGTCGGGTTGTGAAAAGAAAGTCCTTGGTCTAGGATGGCTTGGTGATACAAAGTATTGAGCGAGAACAGGACGACAATCATGAAAGCGGATGGGAAGAGGGGGAGTTGGAAGAGTGTAGAGTTTTGGCAAGTGAGCTTTTGCGAGCAAGATTGTTTGAGAGGGAGATTGGAGGTGG
>CAYIUD010000028.1:0-6078 GCA_964366265.1 uncultured Pseudomonadales bacterium
TCAAACAATTTAAAAAATGTGGAACTCGCGGTACTGCAAAGCCCAGATCCTAATCCTTATGGTAGAAGATACCGAGATTTGTTGTTAATTGAGGGGATTGAAATTATGAATAAAGACCAATATCCTTTGGCTGACCATTTATTTGTGGTCACTTCGGGGAGCAAGGAGGCGGTGCTTGGTGATAAGGCTGACGTGATGAATTATTTTAGAGATGGGCTGATTAGGAAAGAATGGATGATTTCTGATTCTATCTGGAGAGTGTATTTGTTTGATAGAAAATAAATTCTTAGCCCATGTTAAAATTCGGACATGAATGAACCGGAGAGGTATGGACGACAACAAGGAACTCATAAAGTTTTAGGGGTTAGGAACTTAACAGAGTCGACGTTTTTGTTGCAGTTGGAGCGAAAAAACTTTGCGTTTGTTCCCGGACAATGTGTAAATATTGGTTTGGTTAGGGAGGGGGTGAATCGGGAGTATTCGAGCTATTCATCACCCAAGGAGAAAAAGTTGGAATTTCTGATTAAAAAAGTGGAAGGTGGGGCAGTATCGCCAAAATTACAACAACTAAAAAAGGGTGACAAGGTTTCTTTGGATGGAGCCTATGGTTTGTTTATTTTGGATGAGAAACAGTTAAATAAAAAGCATGTTTTTATTGGGACAGGAACAGGAATAGCGCCGTTTCATTGCTTTGTCAGCACTTATCCTGATTTGGATTATCTGGTAATCCACGGAGTGAGACATAATCGAGAGCAATATGACCGGAAGGATTATAAAAAAGGCAAATATATTGCCTGTGTGTCGAGGGAAAAAGGGGGTTACTATCAAGGAAGAGTGACGGATTATTTGCGGACGACAAAGATTGATAAAAATGTCAGATATTACCTATGCGGTAACAGCGAGATGATTAATGATGTTTATGATCTTTTGAGCGAAGCAGGAGTGAGTGGCACTAATATCGTGACTGAGGTATTCTTTTGAGTATGCCGAGAAAGAAAAAGAAATTGAAAATAGCGATTTCTTATCCGCCTATCATTAACAGATTGGGGCAGAAGGCGATGGTGTCGCAGAATCGGAATGTCCAATTTTTTAAGACACCAACTTATTTGCTACCGGTAATTGAGGCACAGGCGGCAACGTGGCTGAGAGACATGGGCTACAAGGTGCGCTGGGATGACGGAAACGCCCAATTAAAAACATACGATAAATGGTTTAAGGATTTGGTTAAATGGAAACCGGAGGTGGTGGTTTTTGAAAGTACGACCCCGGTGATGAAGTTTTATTGGAAAACAACGAACGAACTGAAGAAGAAACTGCCGAAAACAATTTTTATTATGTCCGGGTACCATTCGATGCGGAAACCAGAAGAGACTTTGGAGATGAGCAAGACGGACGTGGTTCTCAAAAGCAATCATGTTGATTTTGCTCTGCACCGTTTGATTCCGTATATCGAGGCAAATAAAGATTGGCGAAAATCATGCAAAATTGAAGGTTTTACGATCAGAGTCAAAGGAAAAGAGTATCGAGATACGGGCAATTTCCGCCAGGTAGAGCCATTGAATAAGTCGCCTTTGGTTGATCGAGATTTGGTGTCTTGGCGCGACTACGCTTATGAAAATGGAAATTTTTTGCAAACACCGGGAACTTATGCAACATCGGTGATTCGGGATTGTATGTTTGGGAAGTGTACTTTTTGTCGCTATAACGGTCCAGAGATGACTTTTTCTAAAATGGATGTGGAGAAAAGTTTAGATGAATATGAACGATTGATAAATGAATATGGAGTTAAAGAGATTTTTGATGATAGTGGGGTGTGGTACCGAGGGGATGATGCGCGAAAATTTGCGCAGGGAATTATTGACCGAGGTTTACATAAGAGAAATTGTTATTTTGGTTTAAATACCAGATTTGAGTATTTGGATAAAGAAACAATTGAGTTGATGGGACAAGCTAATTTTCGGTTTGTATTGATTGGCTTGGAATCAGGAAGCGACGAGACGCTAGCTAAGATCAATAAAGGTTATCAAAAAAAATATATTGAGCGGGCATTGAAATGGATGACGGAAGCAGGACTGCACCCGCACTTAACGATTATGGTCGGCTACTACTGGGAGACGGATAAAATGTTACAAGAGACGATTGATTACGTGAAGTACCTAATGTTTTCTGGACTGGCGAGAACTTTGCAAGTGACTTTGTGTACCCCACTGGATTACACACCGTATCATCAGGAGTGCATTAATAAAGGGGTATTGCTAACGGATGATTATGATGATTTTGATATGAGTAAGTTAATTGTGAAGACTCCCCTACCCCATCAGCGGTATTATGATGCGGTGAGGGAGATGTATTCAATTGCCTTTCAACCAAGATTTTTGTGGCGACAAATTAAATTTTTGGGGACATTCAAGAAAAAGGATTGGCAGTTTTTGTTTACCTACGGCTTTCGGGCAATGAGGAGGGTAAGACAGCATATCTTCAACTTGACTGAGGCACATAAGGTAGAAGATTCTGTGTTGGTAAAAGTATGAAAAAAATGAAATGGTTGGTGGTATTGGTTTTGCTGACGGCCTTGTTGGTGAGGGTTTATAAGTTGGCGGAAATACCAGCGGGAATTTATTATGATGAGATTGACTTGGCATATCAAGCTAGAAGTTTGATTGAAACAGGAAAAGACTATCGTGGGTCTTGGAGTCCGTTTTTTGTGAGATCGTTTAACACAGATAAGACGCCGATTCCGGTTTACATGAATATTCCGGCAGTGGTGATTTTTCAAACTCCAGAATTTCAGGTAAGAATGACTACAGCTTTGGTTGGAGTGTTGGTGGTGGGTCTGGCGATGCTCTTGATTTGGATGTGGACAAAAAATAAAGTCGTGGTGATTTTGACAGGTTTGGTGTTCACAATGAATCCTTGGTTAATTCAATTCAGTCGGATTGCCTTTGAAGCAATTTATGTGTTGTTTTTTTATCTTTTATTTTTGGTTTGCTTCTTTAATTGGTTAAAGCAGAAGAAATTAAGAGATTATTATCTGAGCATTATCCTTTTGTCTTTGGGGGTTTATGTCTATCGGATTATGAGTCTCTATGTGCCCCTAACTTTTTTGATAGTCGGAGTGATTTATTTTAAGGAAATTTGGAAAGTAGGAATTAAGCATCTCTTGGGGGGCGTAATTCTGGCAGGAGCGATTGTTTTGCCGTTTATGTACGCGACAACGATTGGATCAGCAGATCAAACTAGGATTGAACAAGTTTCCGTCTTTTCTGACCCCTTGGTGCCGATATTTGTGATTAGAGGCAGAGAAGTCGATTCAGGTGACTACACTGGGGAAAAGATTGGGAGTAGGCCGGTGTGGTTTTCGTATATTTTCCATAACAAAGTAGTAGGGTGGATGATTTCGTTAAAAAATAATTATATGAAGAGCATCTCAACTGAGTTTTTGTTTGCATTTGGGGATGAAAACCTGCGGCAAGGAATGGGTAAAACGGGAGCGTTATTATGGATCGACATTATTGGCTTGGGAGCAGGATTGTTTTGGTTGATCAAGCATCTTAAAGAGAAGAAATATCAGTTTTTGGCGGCATGGTTGGTCACATCTCCATTGCCAGCTGATTTGACTTTTGATGGAGCGACACACGCGAGCAGGTTGATAATTATGGCGATACCATTGCTTTTGGTGATAGGAATTGGTTGGTGGCGGATTTTGAAAATGATGGTGAATTGGAAATTTGGTTTAGTTTGGATTTCAATTTTGGGAGTTGCTTATATTTGGGTGTTTATCTTTGTGTTCCACCACTACTTGATCCACTTCCCGTTGGAAGCCTCACGTTGGCATGGATATGGCTATAAGGAGGCGATTTTGAAGATTGACGAAGTTGATGATCAATATGACAAAGTGTTGATGACAAATTCGAATGATCCGTTTATTTTGCCTTATTTATTTTGGGCCAAAGTGTCACCAGCAGAAGTTCAGACATACGGAATTGAATATGGAGTAGAGACAGTTAAAGGGCAGAGATTAGACAAATATAAGATGATGTCCTGGAGTAAGGTGACCGAAGGATACAAACTGCCCCATGAGATGGGTAAAGCCTTGAAACCGGGAGTGTTGTATATGATCTCTCAACAAGATGCCAAAGGAGATTTTAGGCCGACGAAGGGTGATGTGCCAGCGGGGGTAAAAATTATTGATTATGTCCCTTATCCCGATAATAGTGAGGTGGCTTATTATTTGATTACTAAAAAATCAGAAAATTAGATCGTTGCCGAAAGATCTCCAATAACTTTCTGATTGGTTCTGTTCGCCCATAAATATTGGGCCGAATCTCGCTCTAATTGGGATGCATTTGTTGATAACATTGCAATTATATTTTTATGCATTGCGGCTTGGGATCTTTGATAAGCGATCCCAACAGGATTTCCTTTTAAAAGGGCGTTTACGATGAGATTGGAAGGTTCCAAAAATCTTTTAGCTACTTTATCCTGTTTTGGTTTTGATCCTGTTGAGCCTGACATTGCTAGAAAGAATTTCGCTTGATAGCCAATAAATGCCTTGGTTCCTTTAGAAACACTTATCTGACCAAAGTTATTGATAACCTCACAGCTTCTGGCATATACAATTTTGCCAAATAGTTCCTGCTCATCACCTACTTCCAAAATAGTTTCGTCATGGTGGCCTGCAATTGAATTCTTATCTCCGTGACCATTAAGAAATACCAACTTGGGGTTATGTCTGTTGTTGTAGCTGATAAAATTTACTCTGGTAGCTTTTTGTTTGCTTAGGTCGAGTACTTTGACACGACTTTTTATAGCTTGATTGATTACTTGCTCCGACCAGAAAAATAAATAGGTTGTGATTCGATCATGACTCGGTCTGGTGATTAGTATTGCTCGGCTTAAGTTAGGCAGGTTCATAAATTTTTCCGGAAGCCATATCTTTTAAGAACCGAAGCTGGGCATCGGCAATAGCTTTTCCTAATTCGGTCGATTCTTCAACACCTTTAATAATTTCAGCTTTGTTATATTCGTTTGAGCCTATAGAGATTATCAAGTCCTCTGGGGATGCCATTATTCTTGCAAGCACTATTTCCTGAAGGTCATTGTCAATTTTTTTGCCGGCAATATTTTTTCCTTTAGTATTTTTTTCCATTTACATTATTCCTAATTTCTTAAGTTTTTTTAGAATTTCCCTTCCCTTTTTAGTTTCGTTGCTGACTTCAACCCAGGCAGAGTTCCAAGTTAAGGGTTCACCATCAAGGACAACGACAATTTCTCTTCGAGAAGCTAATGGTAAATTTGCGTAGGCTTTAATAAATTTGGATTTGAGTTCCATAGTCCAATTTTACACCAGTTCAACAATTCAATTTTTGGATCGGTAGATGCGAAAGGCGGGTTTGCCGTCGGGAAGGCTGATTTCGACAAGCATTTCTAGTAGTCCTTCGGGGGGCAAATTGCCCATGGGCATAAGATAAAGGCTTTTGGGTTTGGGTTTTTCGAGGTTCCAGTTGACCTCTTGGATGCGGTATTTGCCAAAATGCATACCATCAACCTCGTCGTGACGAGCTAAAAGATCACGAGGATCTTCGGTGTTGAAATAAGAGAGATAAAGATGGGGAACACCGATGTAGCGGTTGAAGTCGCTGAATCGTGGCTCGACAATAATTTGGTTGTAGTTAGCTTTGATTGGTTGAATGTATTGAGCCATCTGCCGGTAGCCATATTGGAAGCCTTCGGCTGAATAAATGGGAAAGTGATAATAATAAATCAACCAGAAGTAAGTAAAGGAAATGAAGATTAGAGCAGATAGACTGGCTTTCAAAATTAGATTAGATTTTTGGAAAACAAAAGTAAAACCGGCGGCAATGATGATGGTGAAGGAAACGGCGGCGGGCAAGTATCGATTTTGATTGATACCACCTTGAGTGATAGAAGCCATTAAGGGGGAAAGAAGAGCAAAAAAAATAAAGAAATTTTTATATTTACCAAAGATTTTAAGTTTGGTCCAACCTAACAGGAAAAAAGGCAAGGTAGCTGATAGAAAAAGGCCAGGGCCAAAGGAATGATCACGGCTCAATAAAG
>CAYIUD010000029.1:0-6009 GCA_964366265.1 uncultured Pseudomonadales bacterium
GAGCTTTGGGTTGAAAACGGCCGCGACGGGCGAAACCACCAGATTGACGGGCAGAACCTCCGAAACGACGGGATCCTGATTGAAAATTTGAACGTTGACCACGAGAGTCACCGCGAAAGCGGTTTCGTTGCTGATACATATTTTTATGGGGGATTTTCCCCGATTGTCCTTACAGAAACTCAGGATAGACAATCGGTCGTAAGCCAGGAAAGGCGGACAAAGTCTAGCGAGATGGAGGCTAACTGCCTTTTTCTCAGAACAATATAGGTCATTATACAGACTTTGGTGTAAAAGTAAAGCGGGAGATAATCGTGTAGGATTGGATGAATGAAGATTTTGGGGATTGATCCGGGAACAGGAAGGACAGGTTGGGCGGTAATTTAAAAAAATGGAGGGCGAGAGACAATGGTAGGGTATGGTTGCTTGGAAACGAAAGTTAACTCTCCCCTACCGGAAAGATTAGAGAAAGTATTTGAATTCATGAGGGAATTGAATAATCAGTTTGATCCGGACGAAGTGGCAGTTGAGGAACTTTTTTTTGCGACGAACGCGAAGACAGCAATGAGTGTGGGCCAGTCGCGAGGAGTGGTTTTGTTGGCATTCCAGCTTTTAAAAAAACCAACCTTTAGCTATACGCCGTTGCAGGTTAAGATGGCAGTAGCCGGATACGGGAAAGCCGACAAGGGTCAGGTTCAGACGATGGTGAAGCGAATTTTGAAGTTGAAGGAAATACCCAAGCCAGATGATGCGGCTGATGCTTTGGCGGTGGCCTTGACCCATTCGGCGACAGGAGTGTTGATGAAACGACGGTAGGCCGAAGAGTGGGTTACAATGTAGGCGATGATTGGGTATTTGATTGGAGAGATATTTGAGATAGGGCAAGGTAGCTTAATACTTTTGGTGGGAGGCGTGGGTTATAAGATATTAGTGCCAGCGAGCTTGGTGTCGGGATGGCGAGTAGGGGAAAAGATTGCTTTGCGAACATATACCTATGTGAGGGAGGATGTTTTGAGTTTGTTTGGGTTTCGGACAAAAAACCAGTTAGAGCTTTTCGAAAAATTACTGTCAGTGAGCGGGGTGGGTCCAAAATTGGCTTTGGGTGTCTTTAATGCGGGGACGGCGGAAGAAATTGTCTCGGCAATTAGAAGGGCGGAAGTGGATTTTTTTACAGCTGTTTCTGGGATTGGAAAGAAGGGGGCACAGAGGTTGATTGTGGAGTTGAAGAGTAAAGTGGGAACGGAGGAAGAAATTGATTTGAGTGATTGGCCGGAAAGAGATGACGCTTTCAAGGGATTAATGGGATTAGGTTTTTCGAGAGGTGAGGCAATTCAGGCTTTGAAAAAGATTGATAAAAAAATACCGGTAGAAGAGCAAATTAAATTGGCTTTGAAAAATGGATGATAATATTTTGAAGGAGCCAAATGATTTGGAACAGATATTGGTTAACTTGCGGGTGGACGATTGGGATGAGTTTATTGGTCAAGGACAGTTAAAGAAGAGTTTGGAAATAGCGATGAGAGCGGCGGGCGAAAGAAAGGAAGTTTTGGATCACGTTTTGCTTTATGGTCCACCAGGGATGGGTAAGACAACGTTGGCTCATCTGATTGCCAAGTCGATGGGAGTGAATATCAGAGTGACTTCGGGTCCGGCGATTGAACGGGTAGCTGACTTAGCGTCGATTTTGTCAAATTTGAGTTCGGGTGATTTGCTTTTTATTGATGAGATTCACCGATTAAATAAAAGTGTTGAAGAAGCGTTGTATCCGGCGATGGAAGATTATGCCTTGGATGTGATTCTTGGTAAAGGGCCGACGGCACGGAGTTTGAGATTGGATTTGGAAAAGTTTACTTTGGTGGGAGCGACGACTAGAGCTGGGCTTTTGGCGGCACCATTGAGAGATCGGTTTGGGGTGATTCACCGGTTGAGTTTTTATGAGGATAGTGAGTTGCAGGAAATTGTTGAGAATGCGGCAAAAAAGCTGTCAGTAAAAATTGCGAGTGAAGCGGCGGGAGAAATCGCGCGGAGATCAAGGAAGACAGCCAGAGTAGCGTTGAAGTTGTTACGACGGGTGCGGGATTTTGCTCAAGTGAAGAGGTCAGATTTGATTGATAAGGAGACGGTGATTGAATCGTTAAGGTTGCTCGAAATAGATGAATTAGGATTGGACGAGATTGATAGAAGGTTGTTGCGGGAGATGATTGAAAAACATAAAGGAGGACCGGTGGGAGTGGAGACTTTGGCGGCGTTGGTCAGTGAGGATGTAGGGACAATTAAAGATGTCTATGAGCCGTTTTTGATGCAGATCGGCTTACTGAAGCGGACGAATCGAGGGCGGATGGCAACAAGCAAAGCCTATCGTCATTTGGGGATCAAAGAGTGAAAGTCCTGTAATACATTCTTTGGGGACTAATATGAAAAGACTTGGTGTAAAGGGTATAATTTTGGTGGGGTTACATACCCCAGTGGGGTATTAATAAGTTATGATTAATTAGATAAGGATTAAAAACTGTCACTGGTGCTGTGTCAGTGCCAATTTGTAGTTGGGTAAAAATAAGATGGATATAAAAGGAAAAATATTGTGTTTTATCGTTGTTTTGTTGGGTTTTTTGTCAGGACCCGCGAGGGTAATTGCGGTAGTTGATCCATTGGTAATGACGAACAATAAAATTGGGATTCATGTGCTTGATTCGAGCGAGATTATTGAGGCTAAGAAGCTGGTGAATGGGGAATCAGGGGCTTGGGGTTACGTAACGGTGCCAATTCAAGCAACGGATAGAGACAGAATTAAGTGGTCAAGATTTATGAAGGAAGCGAAACAGGAAAAGGTGATTCCAATTATTAGGGTGGCAACAGTAGTCTCTGGTTCTGATTGGGACGAACCGAATAATTATGATTTGGTGGATTTTGCTAATTTTCTTAATGATTTACCTTGGCCGACGAAGAATCGTTACGTGGTGATCTTTAATGAGGTGAACCGGGCGGACGAGTACGGAGGGTTTGTTTCACCAGGAGAGTATGCAGACATCTTGGTGAATGCAATAACAATCTTTAAAGAGAGAAATGAAGATTTTTTTATTTTACCAGCGGGCCTAGATAACGCGGCTTCTAGTAACGGGTCGTCGTTGAGGTGGGATCGTTATTGGGAACAGGTTTTTGCGAAGAGGCCGGAAATTCCGGAAAGACTTGATGGGTGGGTGAGCCACTCTTACCCAAATTATGGTTTTAGGGGGTCGCCTTATGATCGGCATGACCATTCGATTGCGGGTTATTTGAGTGAGTTGCGTTTGTTGTCCAGATATACAAAGAAAAAATTACCGGTTTTTATAACGGAGACTGGGTGGGACATGGAAGTAGTTTCGTCCGACAAAGCGGCGGAGTATTTGAGGTTGAGTTATGAAAAAGTTTGGAGTGAGACTCAGGTGGTAGCGGTAACGCCGTTTTTATTGCGAGCTGGAGCGGGGCCGTTTGTGAAGTTTTCTTTTTTGGATCAAAATGGTCAACCAAGGCCAGTCTATAAAGTTTGGCAATCGTTGGCGGTACAAGGTAATCCGGAATTGGGACAGGAGTCGGATTGGGTGGTGAAGATTGGGGGCAAAGGAGTGAGTCTTGAACCAGTGTCGAGGTCGATTCGAGAACAAGTAAGTGGGGTTAATTGGGAAGAAATTTGGCGATGGTTGCAGAGGGTTTTTGGATTAGAGAAGACAAGGATTATGTCAGAAGGAGAGTTGGTTGTTGGTGATCGTAGCTACAAAGTTGAGATTGCAGAAACAGAAAGAGAGAAAGTTGATGGATTATCAGGCAGATCACGGTTAAGACCTGATGAAGGAATGTTGTTTTTGTTTGAACCAGCAGAGAAACCGATTTTTTGGATGAAAGGGATGATTTTTGATATTGATATCGTTTGGGTAGTAGACGGAAAAGTGATTCAGGTAGATGCGGCTGATAGAGTGCAGATAAATAAAAGATATGGGTCAAAACAACCCGTCGAGATGGTTTTGGAGGTGGCTGTGGGTTCGGGAATTAAGGTTGGAGATGGGGTAAGTAGACTTTAGGGTACAATGAGGCGATTGTTTTGAAATTGCGGAGGAAATTTTGATAGCACATTCTGTGACAATTAGGTTTCCGAAGGAGCGATTTTCTGGAAAAGGATTAACAAAGCATATTGAATCGGTTTTGTCTGATCATCGGGTTCTGTTTCGACAGAATGGTGGGGATCAACAAATGATGACGGTATTGGGTTGGTCGATTCAAGTTTCTGATAAGGAAGGTCCGGAAAGCTTGGTGGTGTTAAAACCATTGTGGAGAAATCAGCAGATTCGCTTGATGGCAAATTTGATGATGATCATGACATTGATATTGAGTGAGTTGGGGTAGAGATAAGGCGCTAAGCTATCAAAGCAAGGCGCCTGTTTTTTGTTTTATGATTTGGGTTGCTAAATTGGGTTGGTTGAGAGTAAAGTTGAGGGGATGAAATTATTTAGAGCCAAAGATTTGGATGAAAAAATTAAGAGAGCGGTAGAAACATTAGAGATGTTGCACATAAAAGCGAATCAAGTGGTAGCATTTCGTTCAGAAGGAGCGACGGCGAGGGCGAGGGCGAGGATTTATGCGATGCCGAGGATTTGGCAAGAAGCTTTGGGGGTTGCTCCTCATTATTGCATTGAGTTTTTGAGTCAGCATTTTGACCATTTGGACGAAGATGACCAATGGCGGGTGATTATTCATGAGTTGATGCATATTCCTAAGACTTTTTCAGGGGCATTGGTCCCCCATCGGGGAAGAGGACGACGACATCAAGTGACTCATCATACAGTGGAGAAATTATTTAAAAAGATGAAAGATCAGGAATGAGATTGTTTCATGGGGATAACCAACTGGTATCAAGAGAAGCCTTGTTCAAGGAGAAGGAAAAAAGTCGAGTTCAGGGTTTGGAGTTGGTGGAGTTGGTGGATAAAAATATAAGTTTGGGTGAGGTGAAACAGGCCGTAGAGTCGGCCGGTTTGTTTGGGAATGATAGAGTCTTAGTTTTGGAGGGGTTGTTTTCAGGCCAAAGTAATAAAAATAAAAAAGAGGTGATTGAGTATTTGAAACGGGTAAAACCGGAAAATGTGATTATTTGGGAGGGAAAGAAGATCGATGGGAGAAAATTGAGTGGTTGGCAAGCAGAAGAATTTAAGGTGAGTACCGTGGTCTTTAAGTTTTTAGAGGCGGTAAGACCGGGGGAGCAAAGACAGTGGTTGTCTTTATGGGAGACGGTTTTAAAAACAGAACCAGTGGAGTTGGTCTTTTTTTTGTTGGTGAGGCAGGTGCGACAGTTGATTGGGGTGACAAGCAGTCCGGAAACATTTAAGGGAGCGCCGTGGTTGGTAAATAAGTTAAAACAACAAGGTAAATTTTTTGGACTAGTTGGTTTGTTAAAATTGCACGGAAGATTGTGTCAGTTGGAGATAGAGACAAAGACAGGAAGCGGAGTATTGCCATTGGAGACGAGGTTGGAGATGATGTTGATGGGTTTGTGAGCGTAAAAATGAGATACTTGTTTTTCTGCTAAAATAGAGGCGTGTTGATTAACTTTAAGATTTTTCGGGATAACGATATAAGAGGGGTTTATCCGGAAGATTTTAATGAAGAGGTGGCGTTCAAGATTGGTCAGGTTTTGGTAGTGCGCTGGAAACCGAAGAAAGTGAGTGTGGGAATGGATATGCGGGTATCGGGGCCGGGGATTAAACAGGCCTTGATTGAAGGAATTACCAGTATGGGCGTGGATGTAGTTGATCTGGGGATGATTAGTACACCAATGAACTATTTTGCCGCGGCAACTTTGGGGGTGGATTTGGCAATAGTTGTGTCGGCCTCTCATAATCCGAAAGAATATAACGGATTGATTATTGCTAAAAAGGGTGGGTTACCGACGAATAAATTGGAACTGGAGCAATTGGCGGAATTGATGAAAGGAGAGGTTGAGTTGGTTGTTGGAATAAGAAAGGGTGAGATATCAAAAGGAACAAT
>CAYIUD010000030.1:0-5771 GCA_964366265.1 uncultured Pseudomonadales bacterium
AAATGAAGCCATTTATGTACAATAAGGGCCTGAAACAATTGGCCCGTGAAATTAAGGGTGACGAAAATGTTTACTTAGGAATTAGGCCGTATGGTTTTCATTCCGGGAATATGCTTCCTTTCGTGGTTTATCCAAGACTTTTGTGCGAGGAAATAATAAAATTGGGGAAAATACCTCGCTTTAAATTCTATGTTTTTTTAAATGATTGGGAACAAGATAAGTTAGATGGTCCAAACCCAATTGACTATCCGTTTAACGTGTATCCTGCGAATACAACTTTTCAGCATGTTTATATAACCAAGGATAGAAAGAAAAACATTGTTGATAAATGGGAGCCAGTTATTATGAAGGGGGTAAAAACAATAACCTCCTTATTTACAAAAACAGAAGTTCATTTTGTAAGAAATTCATCAATCAAAAGTTATCCTTTAATGAAAAAGTATTTATTAAAGACTCTTAGCGAGCCAGAGAAAATTGCTAAAATATTTAAAAAGCGAACCGGAAAGCCAGTCTTGGATAATCCCTTAGAGTACGTTATTGCTGTTTGCCCAAAATGCGGCTTAGTTAAAGGGTTGACAAGAATTGTAGAGGAAGACTTGCTTGAACACTCTTGTGGGGCTTGTGGTGCGGTTACAAGAGGACGGTATGAAAATTTTGACTATTGGTTTTATCATAAGCCTTTAGCAATACCACGCTTAGAAATATTTAAAATCGACTTTTGTATAACTGGTGGTGATCATTTTGCTGAGGGAGACTTTTATATAAGACAGGATTTGATAAAATTATTTGACGCCAAAGTAAAACCCCTCAAAGTTCTGTACACACCTGTAGTCCTCGGTTTTAATGGAGAAAGAATGGGAAAGAGTAAAAAGAATGATGTAGTTTTGTCAATCGAAAAATTAATTGATCTGGTAAAGAAGGATTCCAACGCTAATCTCATTAAAATAAATGTCAAGCCATAATTACGGACCGACACTGGTTTTTGTATCTAACCCTTTTGGTTATGGGCCAACCGGTACCATAATTCCAGTAATCAAAAAGTTTGAGGAGGAAACAGAATGGCCTTTAGTGTTTTTGGGTAGCGGTATATGCTTGGAAATAATTAGAAGTAATACCATTGAGTGGAAGAGACTGAGGATTATAGAAGGAAATGAGAGAGATATTAGTTTTCTTTCCTCGTTTATATCGGGGCTTGAGAATCCTTACATAATAAGTTCTCTTAATCGTTTTATCATTCAGACGGCAAATGAAAGTAAAATTCCAAATGCTTTGATAGATCCGCTTGGTTGGTTCTGGGAAAAGCGACCGGAAGGATTCGATTTAGCAGATATATATTTCTATAACAATTTTGGCAGTAGATTGGATGCGAGCAATTCTATGTCTTATGAAATTCCACTTATTGTTGCAGGCCATGCTACAGTTGAGCGAACAAATTCAATAATATTTAATATAGGGGGTGCCAAAAACCCCCTTGTTGATGGTCTCCAGAAAAATTACTTGAAGCTTTTGATAATGCTTCTAAACGGACTCCCAAAAAAAATTCAAAAAAAAGTTATTGTTGTCGGAGGTGGCGACGCAATTGAATTTCTTAAGAAAGAAGGTAATGCCGATACATGTATGAGTACTTTTGGGAGTTTCAATTATTTTGAATTTGAAAGTCAGGTCTCATCGTCACGCATAGTTATTACGCCAGCTGGAATGGGAGTAACATTCTCCTCTATTTTTCTGCATAAACCAACAATTATTTATCTTTCTGAAAATTTGAGCCAAATTAAACTTAGCAGAATTATTCAAAATAAGAATATTACGCCATATATTCTTAAGTGGGAAGATTACATAAATTCTTTTAATGAAGATATGCATTTTGAAGAACATTCAATTTTAGAGATTGATAGTTATGCGTCAAAAGTAATTCATGATAAGAACCTTTTCGAAAAACTTTCAAAAGATTTTTCAAGCCTTGTTGAACTAGCTTTTAAGCAGATGATGGAACCAGATTCGTCTGAACTAAAGTTCAATGGAGAATCTGTTGTTTTCGAAGCTTTGACTAAAAATTGGCACCTAGCTACTAATTTGCACTCTTCCTTCAGGAAATAATAATCTTCGGTTAAATTTTATTTGTTCTATAAAGCCGAGGTCGTGGGATACGATTATTAATGTTCCGTCAAATTTTTCTAGAGCGCTTGCTAATCTTTGCTTAATTTCATCTGGCATATAGTCACCCGCAGGTTCATCTAAAACTAATAGATTTGGGTTCCTAAGCATTATTTTGGCTAGAGTAACTCTTTTCTTTTCACCTGAACTTAAAGTTTTAACATCCTGATTGTAGATTGCCGTGTTTGAAAAACCAAAAAATCTTAGTACCGACGTGGCTCTGCCTTTATTATTAATATTCATTTTTGTGGTAACTTCGTTGATTAGCGATCCTGATTTTGATACATCTGTTGTGTCCGGAGAGAAATACCCAACGTCAATATTTGAGCCAATGTTTATGGCTCCTTCTGTTGGCAAAAATTCTCCTCCCGTGGCTTGGTGAACAATCATCCTACTAAGTGTACTTTTCCCTGATCCATTTGGTCCCCAAAAAAGCCACCTTTCTCCATGCTGAATATTTAGAGGTTGCTTATCTTTAAAATCAAGTGCTATAAAGTCTCCATATTTTTTGACAATTCTGTTGATACTAACCACGTTTTGACCACTTCGCCTTTCTTGGGTGAAAGATAAGTCTCTAACTTTTTCTTCACGATAAACATCTTTGGAGCCAGGCAAATCATTATACTTTTGTTGTAATCTACTTATCCTGGTTTCTAATGCCCTTCCAACTTGAGCCATATTGGCGCTTCTTCTATACACCTGTCGTGATCGAAACATTTTGTCTGTTTCATTTAATTGATCAAGTTTTGTAGCCACGGAATCTGCCTCAGTTTTCTCAGCTTCAATAATCGCATCCCTTTTGATGACGAAGTCTGAATAACCTCCGTCAAAGACGAATGTTCTTCCAATGTCAGTTAGCCCGACTGTCTGGTTGGCGCATGAGTCAATAAATTCCTGATTGTTTGAGGATACAACAACTGCCGAAGAGGCACCTTTAAGATATCCAGAAAGCCATTTTACCGAAGAGACATCAAGATGACTCGTTGGGTCGTCGAGAAGCAGTAGGTCGGGTTTAGAATACAAAGCTTTCGCTATCATTACTTTTCTTAATTGTCCGCTACTAACTTCAGACAGTTTTGTGTCTAGTGTAATATGTCCAGTAGATTCTTTATCTATTCCAAGGCCTGATAGAATTTTTTCCATTTCTGGCTCGGGATTATACCCATCCATCTCTTGGTATTTTTCCAAAATATCTCCGTATTCAGATAGTGTCTTTTCGTCAGGGTTTGTTGACATAAGCTGTTCATACTTAGTCAATTGAACTTCAAGCTCTGTTAATCCTCGTGCGTCCTTGAATAGTTGTCTTATACTTGTTTCTTTATCGACTTCTATATCACCCAATTCCTGAGGAACAAAACTGATCCTGACACCCGGAGGTATGGTGACAGTTCCATCCTGTTGATGCTCTTGTCCTGAAAGTATTTTGAGTAGAACTGTCTTTCCCGATCCACTTTTACCCGTTACAGCAGTAACTTCATTTTTACGAATGTTTAAAGTGAGGTCAACAAATAAGACATGATCATAGGTAGCAAAACCGATTTCTGTGGCTTTTACAGTCATTGCCCTAAGATCGCCCTTTCTTTCCTTTCTTTCCTCCATATGATATCGCGTGTGTATTATACATTTAAATCGTAACCAACAGCTTGAGGATTACGTTCAGTTAAAACCTGATTGTCCCAGGCCTGTCAAACTATAAGATATTGTTTTTTTCTCAAACACCACTTTGTCTACCAAGCCAAACTGCGACAGTTAGTGGGATTGACATTTGCCACCCAACAATTGACAATTGTGACATGAGTAACCTGCCCAAGATTGGTCTGGACGTGGGGTCGGCGGCAATAAAGGTGGTGGAGCTGGCGCCGGCCGGACCGGGGAAATGGAAATTACTGACGGCGGCGTCAATGGCGGTGGCTGACAGCGGGATTGTGATTGGAAAGACGGCGGTGGCTAACGCGGCGGGAGTGATTTCAAAAATAATGCGGGAGGCGGGAACGCGGGGGCGGCGGGTGGTGGCGGCTCTGGCGGAGGAACAGGTGTCGACGCACGTGGTGGAGATGCCGGTGATGAATGAAGGGGAGATTGAGCAGGCTTTGGGGTGGCAGGTAGAGCAGTACATTCCCCTACCCCGAGACCAAGCGGTGTGGAGCTGGGAAATCGTCAAAAAAGATGAAGTGGCGGGAGTGATGGAGGTGATGCTGGTGGCGGTGGCTAAGAGTTTGGCCGAGTGGTACCGGGAAGTGCTGGAAGCCTCCGGGTTGGAGCCGGTGGGACTGGAGACGGAACTGGCGGCAACAGCGCGGGCGGACGTGGCGGCCGACGCGCCATTGTCGGTAATTGTGGACGTGGGGGCAAGAAGCACGGATATGGGGATGGTGCGAGGCGGACAGCTGGTGTTTTCCCGGACGGTGCCGACGGCGGGAGAGGCGTTTACCCGGGCGATTGAATCGACTTTGGGATTGGATCCGGCCCAAGCGGAGAAATACAAGAACACTTACGGGTTTTCGGCGACCGAGTTGGGAGGAAAACTGGTGGAGGCGATGAAACCGGTGATGGGGCTGATCGCGGCGGAAGTAAGAAAGACGATGGATTTTTATTCCAGCAAGCACGCGGGAGAAGTGGCCAAGATCGTGACTTTGTCGGGAGGCGTAGCGGTGGTGCCGGATGTGGTGGGCGTGCTGTCGGCGGCATTGGGAATGGAAGTGGTGGTGGCCAATCCTTTTGCCAGGGTGGAGCTGGACGGAAACCAAGAGAAGGCCCTGGCGGGAAGTGAACCGTTTTACGCGGTGGCGGTAGGATTGGCGATGAAGGAGGTATGATGGCCGGTGGAGTAAATTTATTGCCGACAAAAGAGCAGAAACAGGTGGTGTCGGAGAAAATAGACGGAATAGTGCGGATGGTGACGACCGGGGTACTGGTGAGTTATATCGTGGTTTTGGCGGGAGTAGCGGGGTGGTGGTTGTTTCTAGCCAGTCGGGAAAAAGCGGTATCGACGGAGATGGCGGGACTGGAGTTGGACGTGAAGAAATTGGCAGACGTGGAAGCGGTGCTGCGGCAGGAAGAGAACCGAGCGAAGCTGATAACCGGGGTGTTGGGGAGCCGGATAGAAACGGCGACGGTGGCGGGAAAGTTGGCGTCGGTACCCGGGAACTTGGCGGTGGAAGCCTGGAGCTGGCAGGTGGGGGCCGGGCAGACGGTGGGAGTGGTGGCCAGTTCGGCCGGAGAGATTGAACAATACGCCGAAGGGTTAAAAACGGTTTTTCCGGCGGTGGAAATAGCGGTGATGCGAAAAATTAACCAAGTATGGGAGGGAACGATAGATGCCAAATAATGGGGTGGCGGTAAGAAAATTGTGGGAGCGGTGGAAGTGGGTGGCGTACCCGGTGGGGGTGGGAGTGGTGATTTGGGTGAGCTTGGGTTGGCTGGTGGGGTCGAGCGATGCTTGGCAAAGCTTGACGGTGCGGCAGGATGAAGTGCGAGAACAACAGGAAAAGGTGGCCAGGTTGAAAGAAAAACTGGCGGTAATGACCCAGGTTAATTTGGGGCAGGAGAAAGCCAATTTGGGCATAATGGTGGAGGCAATTCCCGCGGTTAAACAGGTGCCAGGACTTTTGGCGGAG
>CAYIUD010000031.1:0-5771 GCA_964366265.1 uncultured Pseudomonadales bacterium
ATTTTCCCTAATTCTTGGTTTGCGCAAAAATAAGCTCTCATTACTGAGCTCTTATATCTACAACTAAAAGCATGGCTAGCAAAAAAATCAAAGTCGTTCTCAAACTCAACCTTCAAGCTGGTGCCGCCACTCCCGCCCCTCCCACTGGTCCTGCTCTGGGTCAGCACGGCGTCAATATCATGGAATTCGTTAATCAATACAACGAAGCTACCAAAGATCTCCGCGGCCAGGTTGTCCCCGCCGTTGTTACCATCTACGAAGACCGTACCTTCACTTTTGTCACCAAACTTGCTCCAGTTTCTGATCTGATCAAACAAACTCTCAAACTCAAAAAAGGTGCTGGCAATGTCAAAAAAGAAACTGCTGGTACTCTCTCCCAAGCCCAACTCCAAGAAATCGCTGAAAAAAAACTCCAAGACCTCAACACCACTAGTCTCGACGCCGCTATGAAAATTGTTGCCGGCACTGCCCGCTCCATGGGCGTCAAAATTAGTAAATAAACTGGGCACTGAGCTCTGAAAACTGTTAACTGAAATATGGGTAAAAAGAAAATCACCACTATGGATGACTCCAATTTAGTTCGCCCTGCCAAGGGGGAACAGCACGAAGTGCGAAAGGGGTTTGGGAAGAAGCATCCTAGTACAGATGGAGTCAAAGCCAAAAAAGAAATATTTAAGTGGGAAAAAGCTTACACCGACCTCTCCAACCGCGTCGCCGACGCTTTGAGAGAAGCCCGTCTCAAACCTGAACAAATCACCGCCCTTGCCGATGGTGAGCTCCTTGCCGTCGAAGGGATTGACTCTGCCGGACTCGAGGAAATCCGCGCTCACTACCCCACTGAAACTCTCGAACCCCAAACCAACCAAAAACCAGCAGAAGTCAAACCTGAAAAAAACTCCGCCAAAGGCGGATCGGCCTCTGGCCAAAAATCTGCCAGTTCTCGCTCTCGTCACCCTCGCACCGTCATCGGCCGCTCCCGTCTCTACCGCACTCAAAAAGACAAACTTAAGGTCAATCTTTATCCCCTCTCTACCGCCGTCAAGATGCTCCGCGAAATCTCCTACTCAACCCACAAGACCGTCGAACTCCACCTCAACACCAAGGACGCCACTCTCCGTGGCGAACTGTCTTTACCCCACTCCATGGGCAAACAAACCCGTATTATTATCTTCACCCCGGAACAAGAAGCCAAAATCAAAGCCGGCAAAATCGAGTTCGATATTCTTTTAGCCAAACCTGCTGACATGGCCCGCATCGCTCCTTTAGCCAAAGTCCTCGGCCCCAAAGGTCTCATGCCCAATCCCAAAAACAACACCATTGTTGCCGATCCCGAAAAACGCAAAGCGGAAATGGAAAAAGGCGCTCTCCTCACCTACCGTACCGAAGCCAAAAATCCTATCATCCACCTCGCCATTGGCAACCTTGACCAAAAAGACAAAGAGCTAATCGAAAACCTGACCGCCGTCATCACCGGTATCGGTGCCCCCAAACTCGCCTCCGCTTACTTAAAATCAACCATGTCCCCCTCCATCAAACTGGATCTCAACTCCCTGACCTAATTTCTACTTACCTATACTCTCCCACAACTCTCTCGGATAATATGAAGACAATTCAACGTTCTCATACACATCTGGCAACTGTGGATGATTTATCTTTATTTCCTCAGGGACAGTTTCATTTGACACGCCCGCAAAAACCAGTTTATCTCCTTCATTAAGGCTACTCTCAAGTACGCTCATAAATGAAGGATTTCTAAACGCACTATCCGCCTCATCAATTAAAAATACTCTCGATTCCCCTTCCTCTAAAATCTTCTTAGATAGATCTTTCCTCATTCTCAAGCGAACATTCTCCTCATCGTCTCCCGAATATCTAGAAGCATCCACAAATATCCCTCCAGGTAAATCACTAGCTAGTTTAGTAAGCAGTGACGTTTTCCCACTCCTTGGTTCCGCATGTATAAAAATAGACTTATCCGCCTCAAGAAACTTCTCTACTTGACTCAACTCATCAGATCTACCTTGAAACTCATGCGATTGAACGGGTCTAGACTTAATTCCACTACTTCTAAAGGCAACAACCGGATCCTCACTCTCAATCACTGAGCGAGCAACTTCCTCTGGAGAAACACCACCCATTTCACCGGACATGCACCAATTTTTGCAATAACACTCACTGTTGTCAACAATTACATTAATTCTGTCAATTCCCGACAATTAGTGTTACAATAAACCCCGACACCTAAGACTACTGGCAATCATTAAGCCCCGTATAGGAATCACCAATCAAATTGGTCTTTCTCGCTCTTAGGCGAGATTTTTTGTTATGCCTTCAATCAAAAACCAAACCCAACTCAAACAACTTGAAAAGGCCCTTGCCGACTCCAAGGCTGTCATTCTTACCGATTATGCTGGCATGTCCGTTCTGGCCCAATCCAAACTCAAACAAGCCCTCAAAGAAACTGGCGGCCGCTTTGGTGTCGTCAAAAACACTCTTCTCGCCCTTGCCCTCAAGAATCGGGTCAATGAGCTCTCTGAAAACGCTCTCCAGGCGTTAGAAGGCCCCACCGCCATCATCCTCACTTCTGATAGCGACCCTGTCTCCCCCGCCAAAATCCTCGTCAAATTTATCAAAGATCACGACCTTCCCACTATCAAACTGGGTATTCTCGACGACAAAATCCTCTCCGCTACCGAAGTCGAAAACTTGAGCCGTCTTCCCGGCCGCGAAGAGCTCCTTGGTCAACTCGTCGCTCAACTCAACGCCCCCATCTATGGTTTTGCTCAGGTTCTCCGTGCCAACCTCCAAAATCTCGTCTTCGCCGTCGACGCCATTCGCCGCTCCAAAACCGCCTAAAACACAAATTAACAATTAACAAAAATACACATGTCAGACAAACTGCAAAAAATCATCGACCAAGTTTCCGAACTTAGTGTTCTCGAACTGGCCGACCTCGTCAAAGCTCTCGAAGAGAAATTTGGCGTTTCTGCCGCTCCTGTTGCCGTCGCCGGTGCTGTCGCACCCGCTGCCGTCGAAGCCGCTGAAGAAAAGAGTGAATACGATGTTGTTCTCACCGACGCCGGTGCTAACAAAATCGCCGTCATCAAAGCTCTTCGCGAAATCAAGACTGATTTGGGTCTGGTCGAAGCCAAAACCTTGGCCGAATCCGCCCCCAAAGCGATTCTCGAAGGTGCCAAGAAAGAAGACGCTGAGGCCGCCAAAGCCAAACTTGAAGCCGCCGGTGCCAAAGTCGAGCTCAAATAAAATCTAATCGCGCGCGATCCCTTTCTTTCACACCACGAAGCGTGTTCGAATAGAACCCAAAAGCAAAGTGGTAAGAAAGAGAGCGGATAAGAACTCAAGTAAAGTTCACTGAGAATTGATACAAAAACCCCTTGGGCAACCAAGGGTTTTTTGTTGACTTTTCCCAAAACCTGCTACAATCGCCCCCATATGGTAGAGAAACAAGAGGAACAATCTCCCAATCACCCCATCCTCAAAGATATCACCGACACTTTTACCCAATACGATCTCTCTGAACCGGAACGAATCCAGATCCTCGATGCTCTTACTGGCATTCTCATCGACTCTTTCAACAACCCTACCGACCCTCTCCTCCTCCCCACCCTAGAAGACCTCATCGAAGCCACTCTCGCCAGTCACAATCAGTCCTATGAAGACGATTAGCTCCCCAATTTCATTCTAAAACCCGGCCTACTAATCGGTTTTTTTGCGTCATACGTCTCAAAAGTTGAAATTATCTCCAGTCGTTCCTGCCGATCTATCCCTATCCTCTCCCGTAGTGCCTTCTCGTACTTAATCGGGTGTTGACCATGTACCAACACCAATTTCTTCCCAGCAAAATTCCCATTCACCAAACCATCAAGGATTACCATCATCTCCTCAAAAGTCGCGTGCCCCGATGCGTGTAAACCATAAGTCTTCTTTCCTCCGGTACTTGCCGGACCATAATTAGGCTTATTTTTCACTCTTCCTCCCCTCCCTTCAACCATAAAATCCATCAAATGCCTCCCTTTTTGTTCATTCACCCACCTGGTGTTCTCCCCCAACAGCCACTTCGCCTGAGCCTGATAAGGGAAATGAGCCGAATGCAGTACCGATAATTTTCCATTACCAAAATACGCCCCTCCAAACTCATGCCGCAAAATTCGATAAGGATCAACAAGCACCATCCATTTTGATCCTTCCCTCGATAATACCTCTCTGTCAACTATCCCCAGCCGACTCTCTACCGCCAAATCATATAACGACCGTTGATACTTTCGCGGCGACGTCGTTGGCGGCCACCACAAACCCACTTCCTCTCCCAACTCTGGCAAATCAACCTCAAACCCATCAACTCCCAAAGGCGCCAACATCTCCTTATCTGCCCGCATCTGTCTCACTAACTCGGCGTGCGCCGGACTCAATGCCAATTTTCTCCCCAACATCTCTGCCACTTCCACCACCGCTTGCAACCGCACCAAATGATTACCTGGCGCCACTACAATCACCGCGTGATCCGGCACTTCTTTAATCCGTTCATACAAAGTTGCTTTAACCATTTCCTCGCTCACTCCCGACGACGGTTTGGCCGCATCCTCCAAATTCGTCGTTTCCATCACAATCACCGGAAACTGTCCCCCAATCCGCTCCACTGTTCCCTCAGTCAACTTCCCCGGTTTTATATCTCCGGTATACAGCACCAGACCCTCTCCCTCCCTGTTCCTAATCCCCACCATCCCCATCCCTGTCAAACTATGATCCGCCAAATTAAACTCCGCGCTCAAATCATCACCAATATTCACTCGCTGACCGCTCCAATAGGTTGGATACATATCTCGATATACTTTTTCATACGCCGATCCATTTTTCTCATGGGCAACCAAACTCACATACTCATAGGCGCTCGTCCATACTTTTGATCTTTTGGTCATCGCCCGTAAATGAGCCAACGTCTCTGCCGTTCCCCACATTACTATCTCTCTGTCTAAAAAAGGTACATCCCCCACATGATCAACGTGCGCGTGCGAAATTAACAAATTAGCTACTACCTGCTCTCGACCACCATACCACCACTTCTCATCCTTCTTTCCCAACTCATAAATCTTCCTTGCCTCCTCTTCCCCCACTATCATCCCCACCTCCTCAATCGGAACCCTCCGCCGCAGTTCCGCCCGCAAAAAACTCGCTACCGGATCGAGATTATTAGCGTATCTCATCGCCGAAAAATCCCTAACCGTCGCTAAAAGATACTCGACATCATAAACCCCCAAAACCATCGGCAGTTCTCCTGTCTGAAACTGCCGCCGCAGACCAATACTCGTCGGCGCCCTCGATGTCATTTCTCTGAGCGCCGGTGCCGCTACCTCAAAACTTGTTCCCCAATCAATCAAGCTCATCACTCGACCTTCCTTTCCCTCAACCTCTATTGCCATCTTTTGCCCCCCTATCTCCGCCCAAGGCCGCCAAACATGCAAATAAACTTGCGGATCTCCCTCTATACCATAACCGTATTCTCGCCTTTGTCGTAACGAGTCATAACCGTTTCCCCCGTTATCAACCAAAGCCGACTTTCGCATTCTCCATTCATCAAACAAACTTCTCGTCAAATACAGCAAATGGGTATCAGGCCCACCAGTCCGAAAATTTAAATCATATCTCACTTTCTCCACATATTCCTTCATCCTCTGTGGTTCCCATTCATCCGGCACGATCACAATTCCCGACACATTCGCCAATGGTAGATACCCCTCCTCAGATTTCTTTCT